>NZ_BAAGZI010000530.1:0-3256 GCF_054778695.1 Actinocorallia lasiicapitis | reverse complement strand
GCAAGGCGCTGAGCGGCGCGGGAGCCACCCGGGTCGTGCGCGGAGCGGATCCGGCCGTCGACGCCCTGATCGCGCCGCACGCCGACCCCGACGCCGACCGCGAGCTCGCCGCCGTCCTGGCCGAACTGCGGCTGATCAAGGACGAGTGGGAGGTCGCGCAGCTCACGGCGGCCGTCGACCACACGATCAGTGGTTTCTCCGACGTCGTCGCCGAACTGCGGCACGCCGCGTCGCTGGCGCGCGGCGAACGCTGGGTCGAGGGCGTGTTCAACCGGCGCGCCCGGCTCGAAGGCAACGGGGTCGGCTACGAGACCATCGCCGCCGCCGGAGCCCACGCCTGCGTGCTGCACTGGATCCGCAACGACGGCCCGGTGCCCGACGGGCAGCTCCTGCTGCTGGACGCCGGGGTCGAGGTCGACTCATTCTACACCGCGGACGTCACCCGCACCCTGCCCGTCAGCGGGCGGTTCACCGACTCCCAGCGCCGCGTCTACGACCTGGTGTACGCCGCGCAGGAGGCCGGGATCGGCGCGCTCCGCCCCGGCGCGCGGTTCCGCGACTTCCACAACGCGGCGATGCGCGTCATCGCCGAGGGCCTGGACTCCTGGGGGCTGCTGCCCGGCGGCGCGGAGGCCGCGCTCGACCCCGAATCGGGCCTGTACCGGCGCTACACGCTCTGCGGCACCGGCCACATGCTCGGCATGGACGTCCATGACTGCGCGAAGGCCCGCGCCGAGACCTACCTGGACGGCGTGCTGGAAGAGGGCATGGTCCTCACCGTCGAGCCCGGCCTCTACCTCCAGCCCGACGACCTGACCCTCCCGGCCGAGCTGCGCGGCATGGGCATCCGGATCGAGGACGACCTGGTCATCACCGCCGACGGCGCCGTCAACCTGTCGGCGGGGCTCCCCCGCCAGGCCGACGAGATCGAAGCCTGGATGGCCGAACGGCTCTGACGCCGGCCGCCCGGTCCTCCGCTCGAGGACCGGGCGCCTTTCTAAAGGACGAAGCCCGCGGGGAACGGGTCGTCGGGGTCGAGGTGGTACTGGGCGGTGCCGGTGATCCAGGCGCGGCCCGTCACGGTCGGGATGACCGCGGGACGGCCCGCGACCGTGGTCTCCTCGACGGCCCTGCCGAGGAAGCGGGTGCCGATGAACGACTCGTTGACCAGGGTGTCGCCGAGGGCCAGCGCGCCGCGGGCGTGCAACTGGGCGACCCGGGCGCTGGTGCCGGTGCCGCACGGGGAGCGGTCGAACCAGCCCGGATGGATCGCCATGGCGTGGCGGGAGTGCGCGGCCGTCGAACCGGGGGCCTGCAGATAGACGTGCTTGCAGCCGCCGATCAGCGGGTTCTCGGGATGGACCGGACGGTCGTGGTCGTTGATCGCGGCCATGACCGCCAGACCGGCGGTGATCAGTTCCTGCCGGGCGGCGCGGTCGAAGGGCAGGCCGAGGGCGTCCAGCTCGACGATCGCGTAGAAGTTGCCGCCGTAGGCCAGGTCGTAGGGGACCTCGCCGAAACCGGGCACCTTGACGGACCCGTCCAGGGTGTGGGCGTAGGAGGCGACGTTCCGGAGCGTCACCGACTTGGCGCGGCCGTCCTCGACCTCGACGTCCACGGTGACGAGCCCGGCGGGGACGTCCAGCCGGATCGTGGTGACCGGCTCGACCACCTCGACCAGGCCCGTCTCGACCAGGACCGTCGCGACGCCGATCGTGCCGTGCCCGCACATCGGCAGATAGCCCGACACCTCGATGTAAAGGACGCCGAAGTCGGCGTCGGGGCGGGTGGGCGGCTGGAGGATCGCGCCGCTCATCGCGGCGTGGCCGCGCGGCTCGTTCATCAGGAACCGCCGGAGCTCGTCGCGGTGCTTCTCGAAGTGGGCGCGGCGTTCGAGCATCGTCGCGCCGGGGATCGTCCCGACGCCGCCGGTGACGACCCGGGTCGGCATCCCCTCGGTGTGGGAGTCGACGGCGTGGATCACTCGTCTGCTGCGCATCAGCCCTCCAGCGGGAGGCAGGCGAGCGTGGCCGCGCGCACGGCGGCGTCCTGCTCGGCGGTGAGCGGCTGGCGGGGGGCGCGGACGGGTCCTGCCGGGCGTCCGGCCAGCTCCATCGAGACCTTGACGGCCTGGACGAACTCGGTCTTGGAGTCCCAGCGCAGCAGCGCGTGGAGCGCCCGGTAGAGCGGGAGCGCGGTGCCGAGATCGCCCGCGACGGCCGCCCGGTAGAGCCTGACGGTGGAGCGGGGCAGGGCGTTGGGGAAACCGGCGACCCAGCCGACGGCGCCCGCGATGGCCAGCTCCAGCAGCACGTCGTCGGAGCCGATCAGCAGATCGAGGCCGGGGGCCAGCTCCGCGATCTCATAGGCGCGGCGGACGTCGCCGGTGAACTCCTTCACCCCGACGATCAGGCCCTCGCGGTGCAGCCTGGCCAGCAGCGCGGGCGTCAGGTCGATCTTGGTGTCGTAGGGGTTGTTGTAGGCGACGATCGGCAGCCCGGCCTTGGCGACCTCCGCGTAGTGCTCGAGGACGGCGCGCTCGTCGCCCCGGTAGGTGTTCGGCGGGAGCAGCATGACGGCCTCGCAGCCCGCCTTGGCGGCCTGCTCCGCCCAGCGACGCGACTCCGCCGCGCCGTAGGCGGCGATACCGGGCATCACGTTCGCGCCGCCGACCGCGTCGACCGCGGTCGTCACCACGCGGGCGCGTTCGTCGGGCGTCAGGGTCTGGTACTCGCCCAGCGAACCGTTGGGCACGACGCCGTCGCAGCCGTTCTCCACCAGCCAGCGGCAGTTGTCGGCGAACGCCGCGTGATCCACCGCCAGCCCGGCGGTGAAGGGCAGGGCGGTCGCCACCATGACACCATGCCAGGGGACGCGCTTCTCACTCATGGGGGGACTCCTCCGCGACGATCTCAGCGAGGTCGCCGAGCCGGACCGGCTGGGCGAACGGTCTTCTGGCGAGGGCGCGCAGCGCGGGCTCGCCGGGTGCGCCGTCGCCGCTCAGGCAGGCGGTGGCATGGCCGCACATCCGGCCCTGGCACCAGCCCATCCCGGCGCGGGACAGCAGTTTCACGGTGCGCGGATCGGTCGCGCCCAGCTCGCGCGCGGCCTCCAGGACACGCGCGGCGGGGACCTCCTCGCACCGGCAGATCAGGGTGTCGTCGTGCAGCCAGTGCCGCCAGCCGTCCCGGACGGGGTAGGCGCGGTGCAGGGCCCGCGCGAACGAGCGGAGCCGGGCGCGGCGTGCGGCGAGCCG
>NZ_BAAGZI010000529.1:0-3260 GCF_054778695.1 Actinocorallia lasiicapitis | reverse complement strand
GGCGACGAGCCGGAGCAGGGTGCTCTTGCCGCAGCCGGACGGCCCGACGAGGGTCACGAACGCGCCGGGCGCGAACGCGGCGTCGAGCCCGTCGAGCGCCTGGACGGCCCGCCGGCCCCACCCGTAGACGAGGCCGACCCCGTCCAGGGTGACCGCGTCGGCCGCCCCGGTCGGCAGATCGGTCGGCAGGTCAGCCGGCGAAGGCATCGCCCAGCTCCTTGGTCGCCAGCCCCTGCTGGAACGCCGACAGCTCGGGCACCGAGTCGATCTTGTTCTGGGACTTCAGGAACTCGGCGGCGCTGTGCAGGTTCTGGGCGAGGGCGCCGGGCGCCTGCGGGGTGCCGAGGTACTGGGGGCCCTTCTGCTCGGCGCCGTCCAGCAGGACGAGCTGGCCGATCTGGCGCGCGGCCTCGGCCGGGTCGAGGTTGAGCTGGCGGCCGACGGCGGCGGCCGCGGCGTCCTTGTCGGAGCGGATCAGCTTGATCGCCCGGTCCTGCTGCTGGAGCCAGACGTTCAGCGCCTTGGGGTAGGAGCCGGCGAACGCCGTCCGCACGACGGCCAGGTCGGCGGTCACCTTGCCCTTGGCGGCCAGGTCCTTGCTGGAGATGAGGGTCTTGCCGGTCTTCTCCAGCTCGCCCAGGACCGGGGTCCAGACGTAGGCGGCGTCGATGTCGCCGCGGGTCCAGGCGGCCTGGATGTCCTGCGGCTCCAGGTCGATGACCTTGACGTCGGACTCCTTCAGCCCGGCGTCCTGGAGCGCGGCCAGCAGGCTGTAGTGCGAGGTCGAGGAGAACGGCGTGGCGATCTTCTTGCCCCGCAGCTCCTCGATCTTCGTGGCCGACTTGGCGACCAGCGCCTCGTTCTCGCCGATGACGTCGAAGATCCACGGCACCTTGTAGGCGATGTTCAGCGGCGCGGACAGCCCGCGCGTGACGGGGCTGCTGCCGGCGAGCCCGATGTCGATGGAGCCGGCGATGATCGCGGTGTTGACGTCGCCGCCGGACTCGAACTTCGACCAGGTGATCTTCGTGTCGGGGAGTGCCTGCTCCAGCCACCGCTGGTCCTTGACGACCAGGTCGCCGTTGGGGATGAGCTGGTAGCCGATCCGCAGTTCGGCGGGGCTGCCGTCGGCGTTGCCGCCCTTGTCGCCGGAGGCTCCGGTGCCGGACGAGCAGGCCGCGAGGCCGAGCACGAGCGCGGCCAGCACGGGGATGATGCGCTTGTTCATGGGGTGTTCTCTTTCTTGTTTCTCTTTGGGGGTCATGCCTTGCCCCGCCAGGGCGCGAGCCGGCGTTCGGCGAGCTGGAGCAGACCGTCGATGGCCAGGCCGGAGGCGCCGATGACCAGCAGCCCGAGGACGACCACGTCGGTCTGGTTGTAGCGCTGGGCGTCGCGGATCATGCCGCCGATGCCGGGCACTCCGTTGACGGTCTCGGCCGCGACGACGGTCGTGTACGCCACCCCGACCGCCACCCGGATCCCGGTGATGATCTCCGGCATGGCGGACGGGAGGACGATCCAGACCGGGAGCTGCCACGGCCGGGCGCCCAGCGAGCGTCCGGCGTTCAGGTAGTCCTCGTGGACGCCGCGGATCGCCTCGGCGGTGGCCACGGCGACGGGCGGCATCGCGGCGACGAACAGCAGGATCACCTTCGGCGACTCGTCGATGCCGAACCAGATGATGAGCAGGCTGAAGTAGGCCAGTGGGGGCAGTGTCCGCACGAAGGTGACCAGCGGGTTCAGCAGCACCCGGAGGGTCGGCACCAGGCCGATCGCCAGCCCGAGGGCGATCCCGCCGACCACGCCGTAGAGGCTGCCGAGCAGGATGCGCCGCAGGCTCACGCCCAGGTGCTCCCAGAGCAGATGGCCGCCGAAGCCGCGCTGCCCGTCGTGGGTGGTGACGCCGTCGATCAGCCGCTCCCAGACCGAGCCGGGGGAGGGGACGAACACCGGCGGCCACAGGTGCGAGGCGGCGACCGCCCACCAGAGGGCCAGCAGCACCGCCACCGCGCCCAGCCGCAGCGCCAGGGAACGCATCGGACCTCTTCTCAACAAAACCAACCAAACATGTCTGAAAACAAGAGTATAGGACCAGTGGGACAACGAGAAAGAGCCAGATCCTGATGATTCGAAGGTGCCAGCGGTTACATGCGCGACGCTTCCGCGGCGATCAAGGCGACGCCGACGTCGATCCGGTCCGGATCCATCGCGCCGAACCCCAGCTTGATCCAGCCCGTCGGGACCGGATCCGGCCCCGGCAGGAAGAACGTGTCGCCCGGCTCGATGAGCACCCCGTGCGCCAGCAGCCGGCCGGCCAGCACCCGGGTGTCGATCCCGGCGGGCGCGCCGAGCCAGAGGCTGACCCCGCCGGAGCGCGGCCGCACCGACCAGCCCGGCAGATGGTCGCGGACCGCCCGCGCGGTCAGCTCCCAGCGCAGCCGCAGATCCCGGCGGAGCTGCCGGACGCCCCTGCGGTACTCGCCCGACCCGATCAGCAGGGCCAGCGCCCGCTGCTGATGGCCCGGCGGATGCCGGATCTGGTAGCGGCGCAGATCCCGCAGATGCTCGATCAGCGCGGACGGCCCCACCACGAACCCCATCCGCAGTCCCGGCGCGAGGAACTTGGAGAAACTGCCCAGATGGACCACCCCGTCGGGGTCCAGCGACGCCAGCGCGGGGGACGCCTTACCGACATAGCGCAGCTCACTGTCGTAGTCGTCCTCGACCAGGACGATGCCCCGCTCGCGGGCCGCCGCGACGAAGAGCTGCCGCCGGCGTCCGCTCATCGTCGCGTTCGACGGGTAGTGGTGGGTCGGCGTGGTGACGATCATCCGGGCGGCCAGCACCTCGGGGTCGGGGACCAGCCCTTCGGCGTCGACCCGGCCCGGCACCAGCACGGCGCCCGCCCTGACCAGGATGTGCCGGGCGTCGGGGTAGCCGGGGTTCTCCACGGCGACCGGGGTGCCGGGGGAGACCAGGGCGGAGGCCAGGAGCTGGAGCCCGTGCTGGGAGCCGAGGGTGATCAGCACCCGGTCGGGCGGGACCGCGAGGCCCCGGCGCGGCAGGATCTCCCGGCAGACCGCCGCCACCAGCAGCGGATCGTCGCCGTCGATGGCGTCCTGGAGGCTGTGCCTGCGGTGCTCGGGCTCCAGCGCCTCGCGCAGGCAGCGCAGCCAGGCCCGCTCGGGGAACGCACCGGCCGGCAGATGGCCGGTGACGAACGGGTAGGGGTGCCGGTCCCAGTCGGCGGGTTTGCGGAT
>NZ_BAAGZI010000528.1:0-3264 GCF_054778695.1 Actinocorallia lasiicapitis | reverse complement strand
CGTCGCCGGCTCCGCCGGCCCGCTGGGGGTGCGGGTGGTGTTCACGCCGTCGCCGTCACGGGCCGGGCAGATCAGCCACGAGATCATCCGGCGGACCGGACGGGCCCCGCTGGACTCCTCCGACGGGGTCCCCGTCTCCGGCGGGATCGACGGCGCGCCGCCGGTGAACGTCCCGCTGTACTACGCGGTCTACGCGCGGCGGGGCGAGGCGACGTCCGTCGCGGTGGCGGCCGACCCGGTCGTGCTCCGGCCCGAGGTCGCCCAGGTGGAGCTGGCCGCGGGCGACGGGACCGTCACCGGGCTGTGGGAGTGCCCCGCCGAGGCGGCGCGTGTCGCCGTCTACCGGGACGGCGCCCCCGTCGAGGCGGGCCGTGACGGCTTCACCGACCGGGACGTCGCCAACGGGGCCGTCCACCGCTACCGGATCGCCGCCGTCTACACGGGTGCGGGCGGCGAGACCGAGACCCCCGGCGTGCACGTCACCGCGACCCCGCACGCCCTGCCCGACGCCGTCGCCGACTTCACCGTCGAGCCGTACGGCCGCGACCGGATCCTGCTGCGCTTCCCCCTGCCGGGCAACGGGCTGGTCGAGGCATTCCTGCTGGACAGGGAGCCGCCGTGGATCACCGGGGCGGTGGTGCCCGCCGCCGAGCTGACCGGCCGCAGGGTCGAGTCCACCCCGCACGCGCAGGGGCTGGTGGTGCGACCGGGCGCGAGCGGGCTGCTGCTGCTGGCGACCGTCGCCGGGGAGTCGGCGGCGATCGGGGCGTCACTGCGCCATGTGGACCTGCCCGCGCCGTCCGGGCTGGTCGCGCAGCGGCGCGGCGGCGAGGTGCATCTGGGGTTCACCTGGCCGGGCGACGCGGCGGCCGTGGCCGTCACCTATGAGATCGGCGCGGCGAGCGCGAAGCGGATCAGCGTGTCGCGGGCCTCGTACGTGGCGGACGGCGGGGTGCATCTGGCCGTCCCCGAGTCCGAGCCGGTCAAGGTGGGCGTGTGCGGCACCTCCGACCACCAGGGCGCGGTGCTCACCGGGCCCGCCGTCACCGCGACGGTCGCGGCCCGGCCGCTGGTCCGCTATGACGTCGCCCCTGCGGGCACCCCGTGGAAACGCGTGCTGGCGATCACACTGACGCCCGAGCGGCCCGTCCGGCTGGCGCGGCTCGATCTGGTGGTGCGCGATGGGAAGATCATGCCGCAGCGGCCCGGCGACGGTGAGATCCTGGTCTCCTGGGAGGATTTCGATCTGCCCGCCGAGACCGTCCTGCGCGTCCCGATGCCCCAGCGGGACGGCCCCTACTGGCTGCGCTGCTTCGCCACCGCCGAGGCCGAACTGGCCGATCCCCCCGTCCGCAGACTGAGACAGGAACGATGAGAGCCGCAGCATCGCGCAGAGCCCGGCCGTCCCTGCGGGCCCGCCGGTCCTCGGTCACCTGCCCCTACTGCTTCGCGGTGTTCGCGCGGCAGCAGATCGCCTACCGGTGCCTCGGCAGGGCCGGGCGCGGGGTGGGCTGCGATCCGGTGCTCGACAAGGAGCTGGCCGCCTACCTGGGCACGCAGGCCGGGGCGATGCTGCCGCCGGTGTTCACCGGACGCGGCGCGCGGGCGTCCTGCCCCGACTGCGGACGTGAGAGCGGCCGCCGGGTCTGCCCCGAATGCCACCACGAGCTGGCGCCCGCCTACTGCGACACCCCCGGCCGGATCGTCGCGCTGGTCGGCGCGAAGAACGCGGGCAAGAGCACCTATATCGCGGTGCTGCTGCACGAGCTGCGCAACCGGGTCGGCACCGAACTGGAGACCTCCCTGGTCGCCTGCGACGACCGCACCATCGAACGGTACAAACGGGACTTCGCACGGCCGCTGTTCGAGCAGGAACGGCTGCTGCCGACCACGCCCAGCGCGGCGACCGCGCCCCGCGAACCGCTCGTCTACCTGCTGTCGCGACGGGTGAAGGGCCGGCTCGGCGCCCGCACCGAGGCCCTGACCCTCGTCCTGTTCGACACCGCGGGCGAGGACCTGCGCAGCCGCGATGTCCGCGACCTGCATCTGAAGTACCTCGAGGCCGCCGACGCGATCATCTTCCTGGCCGATCCGCTGGAGCTCACCCAGGGCGCCCAGGAGTCCGAGCCGCTCGACGTCCTCGCCCGGGTGACCGAGCCGCTGGCCCAGCTGCACGGCGGCCGGATCCGGGTGCCCGTCGCGTTCGCCCTCACCAAGATCGACGCCCTGCCGCTGCCGCGCCAGTCGCCCCTCCAGCGCGCCCGGGTCCGTTCCGGCGCGCTCGACGCCGACGACCGTGAAGCGGTCGACGCGCAGATCCGGGCGATGCTGGAGGAGTGGGGTTCCGGCGATCTCGACCGCTACCTCGACCAGCACTACGACGAGTACGGGCTGTTCGGCCTGTCGGCGCTCGGCGCGATGCCCCGCGAGGACAAGGTGGGGCCGGGCGGGGTCCGCCCCTACCGGGTGGAAGATCCGCTGCTCTGGCTGCTGCACCGGTTCGGGATGCTGGACTCCTGATGGCCTGGCAGCTCCACTACACCTCCGCCCGTTCGGCGACGCGCTCCGGTTTCCAGTTCACGGCCGTCAGCCCCGGGCTGCCGCCGGGCGCGGAGGCCGAGGTCTCGCCCTACCTCGGCTACCGGCCCCCGCCCGACGCCCCGCCCTCCCCCACCGACGAGGAGCTGGCCGCCTTCCCGGTCGCGCTCGGCTACGACCAGGTCAACGGGCGCGCGCTGCTGGTGCGCTCCCGCTACCTCGGCAAGGACTACTCGGGCCGGTTCGGCAACTTCCTGGCGCACGCCGTGCTCGCCGCGCCCGCCGAACTGGAGGGCTACCGGCCGATCGAGTTCTGGCAGGCGCCGTTCTGGGACGACTCCCCCGCCGACCACCTGCCTGTCCTGCCCGACCCGCCGCCGGGCGACGCGTTCGACCCCGAGACCCTGGGCCGCTGGCTGGCGTCGCTGCCCGATCCCTACCCGCTGCTGGCACGGCTGCTCGACGCCCTCACCACCGGCCACGACCGCGTCATCCTGGTCAGCCCCGACCCCGCCGAGACGGCCCGCTGGATCGCCGTGCTCACCTTCTCGCTACCCGCAGCGACGGCCGCCCGGCTCTCCTTCACCACCTACACCGCCGACCCGGTCACCGCGCCGCACCGGCTCGTCGGCACCACCCCCGACGCGTGGGCGTCGCTGCGCACCGACCATCCCTGCCATGTGCTGCCGCTGCTCGGCGTCCCGGCCGATCAGCCGGAGCCGGCCG
>NZ_BAAGZI010000527.1:0-3277 GCF_054778695.1 Actinocorallia lasiicapitis | reverse complement strand
CGGCGCGGCGCAGGGTCGGCAGCTCGGCCGCCTTCCGCTCGGGGACGACGCCCGAGCGCGCGCCGGAGAACGCCTCGACCTGGCGGTCGAACGGCTCCGCCGCCAGGAACTCCAGCGCCCCGGCCAGGATCGACGGCTGTTCCAGCAGCTCGCGGACCTGCTCGGGGAACGGCTCCTGGAACAGTGCGGGACCGATCCGCTCCCGGCCCCGGTCGGCCAGCAGCGCCGGATCGACCGTGATGAGGAGCCGTTCGGCCAGCTCGACCAGCGGCGCCAGCTCGTCGAGGTTGTCGTTGGTGAGGTTGCGGTGGTAGAGCTGCTCGGCCTCGCGGCGGCCGCCGGGCGTGCGCAGCGGCGCGGCCGAGCCGCGGCCGCCCGCGATCTGCAGCCGGACCAGGGCGATCTCCAGCTCCTCGTGCAGGCCGTCGGCGTGGGCCTCGCCCGCGACGGCGGCCAGCCGGGCCAGATCGCGTTCGGGACGTCCCCCGGAGCCCAGGATCGCCCTGCCGATCTTCTCGGCGCTCTGCGCGGGCAGCCTGCCCGCGGCCTTCTCCAGCCAGGCCAGCACGGGCTCCACCGCGTCGGGCGGCAGCGGATCGCCGACCAGCGCCCCCGCCGACAGCACCACCGGATGCCAGTCGGCCAGATCGTGCGGGCTGCCGTCGCCGAGGTTCACGGCCGACCGCCAGATCGACGCCGCGCGCTGCGGCCCCGCCCCGGCCAGCAGCTCCACGAGCGGCCGGTCGGGCACGTCCGAGATCTGCCCGCCGACCAGGTCGAACAGGTAGAAGGTCTCGAACGCGGCGGGCGACGGCTCGAAGTCCGCGCCCGGCACCGTGCCGATGACGTGCTGCCTGCTGTAGCCGGGCCGGTGCTGGTAGGTGCTGAACGACATCCGTTCGACCAGGGGCGGCGGCAGCAGATAGGAGAGCGCCGCGATCCAGTGGGCGATCCGGTCGGTGTCCCGGTCGTAGAGCACGACCGAGCGCTCGCCCGCCGTGATCGCCAGCTCGGCGGCCGCGAGCAGCGCGGGCAGGTGCTGCCGCGCCCCCGACGTGGTGAGGAAGCGGGCGACGGCCGCCCGGCTGAGCGGGCCCTGCGCGATCGGCTCCTCGGCCGGCGGGAGCACGGTCGTCGGCGACACCGTCGAGGTCCAGACGGGCGAGCCCCACAGCTCGATCGGCGGGGACTCCCACGCGCCGTCCCCGATCAGGGCGTGCACGAAGTAGTTGCCGAACCGGCCGGAGTAGTCGGCGCCGGTGAACGCGACGTTCGCGACGACCGGCCGCTCCCCCGGATCGAAGCACAGGTTGACCGGGCACTCCCGGATCTGCCGTTCGGTCGGGGCCAGCCCGAGGGAGCGCGGCGGCTCGTAGGCGGTCAGCCCCTCGATCCGGCGGAACTCCTGCTCGGGGGTGTCCGGGGTCGCGGCGTTCACCTGGAACCCGGCATAACCGGACAGCCCGGTCTCACAGGAGGTGTAGTACATCTGCCGGAACACGATCAGCTCCCCTGCGTTGGAATGATCTTGAACTGGCTGAGCAGCCAGAGGAACGGATCCTCGACCCGGTGCGGCCTGACCCCCGCCGCCGCGATCCGCCCGCCGCTGGGCGGCTCCCCCAGCGCCGACAGCCCGAAGAACGAGTAGTGCTGGTAACTGGTCTTCAGCAACTGGTCGATCTGGCCGCCGTCCCACTCGTGCAGCAGCGCCCTGACGTGCTCGTGCACCGCCGCCCGGTCGTCCAGGTCGACGGCCGGATCACCGGAAGGCGCCGTCTGCACCAGCGGGCTGCCCGGCTCGAAGGTGTCCCAGAGCGCGTCGATCTTGGAGAAGGCGACGGCCATCGGGATCGGCAGCTTCTTGCCCGGGCCCGTCCTGGTGGCCGTCTGGAGCAGTTCGGTGACCCGCGACAGCACGTTGAACGGGGTGTCGAACCCCGGGCCCCGGCCCGGCATCGGCGCGCCCGCCACCGCGTGCTCGCGCGCCCCCGCCATCTGCAGCGGATCCAGCAGCAGGATCACCCCGCTCGCCGACCGCAGATACCGCGTGTTCAGCTCGACGCTCTCGCTCGAGGTCAGGTCCTCGCCCGCGGTGTCGAAGAACGACATCAGCGTGGTCTTGGTCCGTTCGCCTCCGGCCAAGCCCCGCTTGTTGAGCGAGAACCGGAACACCAGCGGCAGCCGGTGCTCGGCAGCCGCGCTTCGGGTCGTGCCCGGCAACTGCCGCTCGGTGTAAAGGTCGTGCTCGAACCGCTCCGCGAACTGGCGGCGCGTGTGATCGTCCGAACCCTGGACGGACGCGTCGAACCGGCGGCCCACCCCGTGGTTCAGCTCGTGCAGCAGGACGGTCATGTACACCGTCTTGCCACTCTCCTTCGCGCCGATCATCGCGATCAGCCGGTTGTCGATCTTGCCGAAGTGGACGGGGAGCTGGCTGTGGCAGCGCGGGCAGACCCGCCGGGCCGTCCGGCCCGAGCACTCCGGGCAGACCGCGTCGTCCTGGCCGATCAGCCGGTTCCGCAGCCCCTTCACCGCGAAGGTCGGCGGCAGGGCGTCCTGCAGCCCGAACCGTTCGAACAGAAGGGGGTCGCGGAGCTTGCCGCAGGGGCCGCCACCGGGGCCCAGCAGGCCCGTGCAGCGGAACAGGATCTCCTTGGGGGCGAAATCCAGATAGCAGTAGGGGCAGACGAGTGAACTCATGACCTGTTCCAATTTCCTCGAAGCGCGCGCAGGGCCACCGCGCCGCCGTCCGGGCCGAAGCAGACCAGCCACGAACGGCGGCTCGCGGGCACCTCGAACTCGACCTCGACGGGCTGCACGGGCGTGATCCGCTGCTCGGGGGTCTGATGGACGACGTCGCCCTGATCCCTGCGGAGCGGTTTGGTGTGACCGGTGCCGTGCACCACGTCCAGCGGCGGCACCACCGTGTCGGCCTCCACGGTCAGGCGGAGCACGGCCCGGTCCGGTTTCAGCAGCATCCGGCGGCGTCTGATCTCATAGGTGACCTTCGCCCCCGACGCGGGGACCGAGGCGCGCAGCGGCGCCGACACCACGACGTCCTCGGAGTCCCGGGTGACGGCGCGGACCTCCACCCGTCCCGCGGACGGGCCAACGTCCAGCTCGCAGCCGCCGTTGTCCCGGTAGGCCTGCGCGCCGATCTCGACGGGCCGTCCCGGCCGGCCGGCCTGCGGAGTCCAGGTGACGGTCACGAGCGCTCCGGCGAGGACGAGCTCGAGTTGCTGGCCTTCCAGCCCGTGCCGCGTGTACAGGCGCACGC
>NZ_BAAGZI010000526.1:0-3282 GCF_054778695.1 Actinocorallia lasiicapitis | reverse complement strand
CCGCGCCGAGCGACGGTGAGCCGGGCCGCACCTGGTAGGCGTGCGGTTCGGTCGCGCCGCCCGCGACCAGCCGCGGGTCGCCCGCGACGGTCGCCGTGGCGCTCTCGGGCACGGGCACCCCGGACAGCAGGTTGTGGTCGATGGTGAAGCCCGCCGCGCCGACGTTCCAGCCGACGGTCCCCTTCTGTCCCGGTTCGCCCGCGGACCGGGAGACGAGGTTGTCGACGTACTTCACCTCCAGGTCCTTGTCGGGCACGGCGTCGACCAGGATCTGTGAGACGCTCGGGTCGAGGTGCACGGTGTTGCCCGCGACCTGGCCGCCCGTCACCGGAGCGCCGGTGATGGAAAGTCCGCGCGAGGAGTCGTTCACCGACAGGTTGCCGCGGATCGCGAACCCCTTGACGGGCGCGTCCGGCGCGCCCGCCAGCTCGGTGAACCCGCCGCCGTTGTCGTGCGAGACGTTCCCGGTCAGCGTGGTGCCCGCGGTCGCGCCGCCGATCCGGAACGCCATGCCGCCCTCGGTGCCGATCCCGCCGGACACCTCGTTGCCCTCGACGAGCGTGCCGGTCGCACCGGCGACCGCGACGCCCTGCCCGCCCGGCATCCGCGTGTTGAACCCCTGCACGGTGTTGCCGAGGATCTTCGCACCGTCCGCCGCGTTGACGTCCACGGCGTCCCCGCCGACATCGGTGAGCACGTTGTCCTCGACGACCACGTTCTTCGCCGGTTTCCACGCCTCGGTGCACGCCGGTTTCCAGTCGGGCGCGAGGTCGGGTTTGCGGCACCAGTTCGACCAGAGCGCGATGCCCTGCCGGTCGACGGTCCGCAGCCGGTTGCCCGTGATGACGATGCCGTCGAACGCGGTCGGCGTGGTGGCGCCCTGGGCGTCCAGGACGATCCCGCCGGAGCCACCCGCTCCGGTGCCGGAGTCCGGCTGCTGGGTCTTGGCCGGGTCCGCGCCCCTGACGTCGTGGATGTCGAGCCCGCTGAGCCTGATCCCGCGCAGCGTGCCCGCGTCCTTGCCGATGACGTAGACGCCGCGGCGCGCCTTGGTGCCGTCGCCGGGCGCGGTCAGCGTCAGGTCCTGGACGGTCACCCACTGCTGTCCGCTGAGCAGGACGGCCTGTTCGGCTCCGGCCGCGTCGATGACGGCCGGTGCGTCGCCGTCGCCGTAGGGCGACACGACGATCGGGTCGGCTTCGGTGCCCGACCCCTGGAACCGCAGGGTCCCTTCGCAGACGGCGCCGCGCGCCAGCCGGACCTGGCTGCCGGGCCCGTATTTGAAGCCGGCGAGGTCGGCGAGCCGGTCGTACGGCTTCCCCTTGCTGCCGTCGCCGCCCTTGCCTGCGCCGCAGTCGACGTACGTCACGGTCTTCCCGCAGGGGCAGGGCGCGGCCTGCGCGCTGCCCATCGCGACGAGCGCTGCCCACGCGCCCGTCGAAACCATAAGAATTCGCCCTAGTTTGGGCATGGTGAACATCGCTGAACTCCCCCGAGACCGCCGCTGCGGCCATGACCCTGTGTTTGCGAAAAGAAGGCAGCATTGGGGGCGGCCCTCCGGGCTGCACGGTACCGGTTCGGTAACAGTGCGTAGCGGAGGCGCGCGCACTGGCGGATCTCTTGGTACGTGCGCCACAGTGATCTCATGACGCTCGTGAGCCGGATCGCCGAACGTGTTCTGCGCCTGCCGCCCGCCGTCACCCGGGATGTCGAGATTCGACGTGATCTTGTGGTCCCCATGGACGACGGCGTCGAACTGCTCGCCGATCTTTACCTTCCGCGCAAGGTGCCGAACGCGCCGCTCATCCTGGTCCGCACCCCCTACGGGCGGCGCGGCTGGCTGGAGCGCGGCGCGGCCCTGCCGTTCGCGGAACGCGGCTACCGGGTCCTGGTGCAGGCCGTGCGCGGCACCGGCGGATCGGCCGGAACCTTCGAGCCCTACGGCGACGAACGCCGCGACGGCCTGGCCACCCTCGACTGGATCGGCGAACAGCCATGGAGCGACGGCCCCGTCCTCACCTTCGGGCCCAGCTACCTCGGCTACACACAGTGGGCGATCGCCGCCGACGCGGGCGACCGGATCGCCGCCATGGCCCCCTTCGCGACGGCCTCCCAGTTCCGCGACCAGCACTACCTCGGCGACTCCTTCACCCTGCGCGGCAGCCTGTCCTGGACGGCCTCGATGACCGGCCGCCGCGGCCGCGGGCTCCGCGCCAGGCTCGCCGAGGCCCGGCTGGAGCGGGCCTACCAGGCCATGCCCCTCCGATCGGCCGACCGCCTGGCCACCGGCAGGACCGTCGAGTGGTACCAGCGCTGGCTGACGACCGGCGACGACCCCGCCGACCCCTACTGGGTGCCCGAACGCGACCACCGGACCAGGGTCGGGGAGTCGAAGGCTGCCGTGTCGATGGTCGGCGGTTGGCACGACCTGTTCCTGCTCTCCCAGCTCGGCGACTACGCCCGGCTGCGTGCCGCGGGCCGGGAACCCCGGCTGACGATCGGGCCGTGGATCCACACGTCGAAGGCGATGTTCGGGGCGGCCGTCCGCGACGCCCTGCTGGTGTTCCGGGCGGCCGTCACCGGCGACCGGTCCGCACTGGGCGGCGACCCCGACCGGCTCTACCTGCAGGGCGCGGGGGAGTGGCGCACCTACCCCGCCTGGCCGCCGCCCGCGACGCTCCGCCCGTTCCATCTGCACTCCGGCGGGCTGCTCTCACCCGACCCGCCCGAGCGGTCCGAGCCGTCGCGCTACACCTACGACCCGGCCGATCCGACGCCCGGCATCGGCGGCCCGCTGCTCGGCGCGGGCGCGGGCCCCAAGGACCAGGCGCCGGTCGAGGCCCGCGACGACGTCCTGGTCTTCACCGGTCCACCGCTCGGCGAGGACCTGGACGTGATCGGGCCGATCACCGCCCGGATCCATCTGCGTTCCAGCAGCGAGTACACCGACCTGCTGGTCAGGGTCTGTGACGTCGACGCCAGGGGCGTGTCGAAGAACGTGTCGGGCGGTCTTCAGCGGATCGTCCCCGGCCGGTTCCCCGACGGCGAGATCGCGGTCACGCTCTGGCCTACCGCCCACCGGTTCGCGGCGGGCCACCGGATCCGGGTGCACGTCGCCAGCGGCTCGCACCCCCGGTTCGCCCGCAACCCCGGCACCGGCGAACCCCTCGGCGCGGCCGCCCGGCTCGTCGTGCAGCGGCAGGAGATCCTGCACGACCCCGAGCACCCGTCAGCGGTGCTGCTGCCGGTCGCCGGCCAGCCGGGCTGAGCTCAGGCGTCGCC
>NZ_BAAGZI010000525.1:0-3285 GCF_054778695.1 Actinocorallia lasiicapitis | reverse complement strand
GCTCCGCCGCCCAGGTCCGCAGCCGGGCCCGCCAGTCCTCGCCGCCCAGCGGGCGGGTGTCGGCGGGCAGGATCGCGACGTGCGCGACCAGCCCGTCGAGCAGCTCCTCCTTGCCGCGCGGCAGATGGTGGTAGATGGCCATCGCCTCGACCTGGAGGGCGTCGCCGAGCCGGCGCATCGTGAGCCGGCCGAGGCCCTGGCCGTCGACGATGTGCAGTGCGGCTTCGATGATCCGGTCGCGGGTCAGCGGCTCCCTCAGGGTGTTCATGTCCCGACCTTACTAGGTAAAGGTGCCGGGCCGTGCGTCTTTCGGTTCCTTCGGCGTAGGCTGCGGCCAGCCAGTCGAACGTGATCAGTTGAAAGAGGGAACGACCATGGCATTCGGCCGTCGCATCAGCCCCGAGACCGCAGCGGAGCTCGCCGCAGACGAGAAACTGGCGGCGACCTACCCCGACCGGCTCGCGGACGTCGCCGACGCCGACGCCGCCCTCCGCAAGGCGCAGGCCGACGACGCCCCGCACACCGAGCTGCGGGCCCTCGCCGGCGACCTGGACGCCCGGATGACGACCGCGATCGGGGTCGCCGAGGCCGCCGAACGCGTCGCGATGGGACCGAAGACCTACGGTCTGACCAGGGAGTCCGAGATCGCTCGTCGCAAGGCCCGGGCGAAGGCCGCCGTTCGCCCGTACAGTGAGGAGCTGGACCGCCTGCGGACCGCCCGCGAGGCGCACAAGCTGAGTTTCCGTTCCCTCTCCCGGGTCTGACCGGGGCGGGACGTTCGGGTTTCCGGCACGCTGAGTCACCGAGTGGCACAGCGGCCGGACATCTGAGAACCTGGCCTGCGCGATCGCGGAGGGTCACCG
This sequence comes from Actinocorallia lasiicapitis, assembly GCF_054778695.1. NCBI lineage: Bacteria > Bacillati > Actinomycetota > Actinomycetes > Streptosporangiales > Thermomonosporaceae > Actinocorallia > Actinocorallia lasiicapitis. Next base: position 2,422 of record NZ_BAAGZI010000525.1, on the reverse strand, counting down.
CGCGCACCGAGGGGGCTGAGCCAGCGGTACCGGCTCGGCGGGGGATTTTTGGGGGAATCAGTTGGATCGCAGGCCACCGGAACGTCTCCGCGTACTGGAGTCCTACCGGGCCGGGGTCGCGGCCATCCGGCAGTCGGCAGCGCGCTGCCTGGACTGGGAGGCCCCCACCCCTTGCAGCGAGTGGCTGGCCATCGATCTGGCCGGTCATCTGCGCTGTGTGGCCGAGAACTACCTGGAGTACCTCCAGGACGCCCCCGACAGCCGGGTCGCGAAACTGTTCGCGCAGGAGACCGCGACGGCCGTGCTGATCCGCCAGCAGGCCCGGCAGAACGCCGCCGAACTGGCCGTCCTGCCGCCCGAGTCGGGACGTGAGCGGATCATGTCGTTCACGGTCTCGGCGGACGCCTACGTCGATCTGATGCCGGACTCCTGGGACCGCACCCATCTCATCTACCGGGGCACCAAGTTCACCATCGGCGACCACGCCGGGGCCGCGGCGATCGAGTTCCATCTGCACGCCTGGGATCTGGCCCGCGCGATCGGCGAGGACTACCGGCCCGACGACCCCGAGCTGCTGATCAGCGCGTGGGCGTGGGGGGTTCCGCATCTGCCGCTGGGCGCCAACGAGCCGGACCCGTGGATGAAGGTGCTGCGCTCGTCCGGCCGCTCCCAGGACTGGACCAGGGACAAGCCGGTCCGGGCGCGCCGCCGCCGCTGATTGATCGCCGGTCTCGCCGGGTATGCCCGTGATCAGGGCCTTAACCGGGGGGAATCGATGGCCGAGTGTGAAGTCTGCAACAACGACTACGACCTGTCGTTCGAGGTGCACACCCAGGGGGTCGTGCACGTCTTCGACAGTTTCGAGTGCGCGATCACCAAGCTGGCGCCGATCTGCGAGCACTGCTCGTGCCGGGTGATCGGGCACGGCACCGAGGTCGACCGGCACTGGTACTGCTCGGCGCACTGCGCCCGCGTCGCCAACCCGGCCAAGGCCGAGGCGATGCACGACAAGTTGCCCGCCTAGCCGAGGACACCCAGCGCCTCACGGCACGTGCAGATCCGGGAGCAGGCCGTCCTCGAGGTAGAGGGGGCGGTCCGCACCGGTCTCCAGACACGACAGCACCCGGCGGGCCATGTGCGGGGGCAGCAGCTCCGGCAGCTCGGGCGGCGCGGCCAGCCGGAACGCCGACAGCTCGTCGGCGGGCAGTTCGACCCGGGCGACCTCGTCCGCGGTGACGGTGCCGGCGAACAGCCAGACGTTGGTGGCGTCCACCGGGCCGCGCGGCGGCACCCAGTCGTAGCAGGCGATGCCGTCGAGCCGCGGCACGAACCCCAGCTCCTCACGGCATTCGCGGACGCACGCGCCCAGCGGGGACTCCCCGTGCTCGACGACCCCGCCGGGGAGCAGCCAGCCGTCCTTGTAGGTGGGCTTGACCAGCAGGATCCGTCCCGTCGCGTCGGTGAGCAGGGCCGCGGCCGCCCCCCTGGTGCGGGGGAGGGTGGCGAGATACTCGGGGTCCATGCCTTCGACCTTAAAGGGCGGCCCATCTCCGCGGCGCGCGCGTGCTGTGAGGGCCAATTAACAACGCGGTCACAGCCCGAGCGGCCGGGTGAAACCGGTTCCGAACACGATCGAGACATGTCCGAGGCCGCCCGTGTCCACCGGTCGGCGGGGGAAGAGGACGCCGTCCCCGGCCGGGTGATCGTGCCCATGCTCCGCCCTCATCTCGGCGCGCCCCTGGAGCCCGTCTCCTGGGATCGCGCGCTCGACGCCGTCGCCCGGCGGCTGGATCCGCTGCGCGAGACCGTCGCGGTGTTCACCGGGAGCCCGGCGACGCCCGAACTCGACCATCAGCACGCCAGGTTCGCCCGGTCGGTGCTCGGCCGCACCAGCGGGACGGTGTCGGCCGTCGTCCGGGCGTTCGGGCTCGACCGGGGGCTGCCGGGGCCGCTTTCGGACGTCGCGCCGGCCGAGGCCGTCCTGGTGACGGGCGGTGAACCCGCCGGAGAAGTGCGGCGCGGGCTGAGCGGGACGGGCGGCGCGCTGATCGTCGCGGATCCGCGCAGGACCGCGCTGGCGCGCAGCGCCGATCTCCACCTCCAGCTCGTGCCCGACACCGAGGTGGCGCTCGCCAACGGGATGCTGGCGCTGGCCGTCGAGGAAGGCCTGATCGACGAGGAGTACATCGCGTCCCGCACCGACGGGTTCGACCGGGTGCGCGAGACGCTGCGCGGCTACTGGGCCGGCCGGGTCGAGCGGATCACCGGCGTTCCGGAGGGGACGCTGCGGGAGGCGGTCCGGCTGCTCGCCCAGGGCGAGCGGGCGTTCGTCCTGTCGGCCGACGGCCGCGACGAGGAGGTGACCGCCTTCATCAATCTGGCGCTCGCGCTCGGCCTGCCCGGCGTGGCGGGCTCCGGGTTC
>NZ_BAAGZI010000524.1:0-3304 GCF_054778695.1 Actinocorallia lasiicapitis | reverse complement strand
CAAACGGACCGCGGACGCTCATGTCGAGCACATCCTGGGCAAGCTCGGTTTCAGCTCCCGCACCCAGATCGCCGCCCGCCTCGGCGAGCGCAAGGAGGACTCCTCGAACGTGGAGTGGTGACCGCGGGGGAGGTCAGCGCAGGGTGAGGGCCGCGGCGTGGTCGAGCCGGAGCACAGGAGTGTGCGGATCGGCGGCGGGCGGTTCGAGCGCGGTGGCGATCGCGGGACGCTGGGCGTCGCGGAAACCGTCGAGGAGCCGGTCGAGGTGGACGAGGAGTTCGCCGTGCAGCGGCCAGTGTCCGGGGTCCTCGCGGAGCAGCGCGCCCAGCCGGGTCCGTGCGGAGCGGCCGTCGGCGATCGCGGTGTCCAGCGCCCGTAGTTCGGCGGCGAGCTCGGCAGGGTCGGTCGTGGAGACGGCGCGCGCGTAGTGGCGGGCCGAGCCCGCGGTGGCGTGGAGGGTCGCGGCGAGCCGGTCGCGGACGTCGGAGTCCCACATGCCCGCGCCCAGACCGTCGGCGTCCTCGAGATGCAGGGCGGTCCGGTCGGCGACGCAGCGGGTCAGGCCGCGGGTGGTGATCGCGGCGTGCTCCAGGGTGTCGAGCGCGTCGCGCATGAAGGGGCCTGGCAGTTCGGCGCGGCGGGCGCGGGGGTTGAGCCGTGCGCTCTCCTCGGCCTGGTCGAGGGCGGCCTCGACCTGCCGGATCTCGTGACGCTCGCGGGTGGAGCGTTCCATCCAGCGGGCGGCGGACCGCTCGTCGGGGACGGTGCCGAGCCCGTCGGCGATGTCGTCCAGGAGGGCGGCCGTCGAGCCGCCGAGTTCGCCGATCGCCTCGGCCGCGGGCCGGATCTTGACCGGTGAGGCCACCAGCCCCGCCAGCAGCCCGACCCCGGCACCGATGATCGTCTCGACCACGCGGTCGGTGGCGGCGGCCTCCGTGCCGAGCTGGAGGATGAGCATCGCGCTGATCGGCACCTCGAGGATGTGATCGTTGAGCTTCAGCGCATGGCCCAGCACGAGGGCCACGGCGATCGCGATCGCGAGGCTCCACCACGAGAAGTGCAGGGTCCCGGCGACCGCCACCGCCACCAGCACCCCGGTGCCCACGCTCAGCACCCGCTGGAACGCGTGTTTCACGGTCTGGTACGACGACACCTGGACGACCAGCAGCGCCGTCAGCGGCGCCAGCAACGGCGCTTCGACGGGCAGCAGCAGCTCGGCCAGCAGATAGGCGATCACCGCGGTGACGACCAGTCTGGTGATCTTGTGGTGAAAAGTCACAGCGAAGTACAGACCTCATGACGTAGGCGGGCGGATCCTCACTATGTGTAACGAATCGGTCAGTCCACGGCATTTCCCGGTCAGGTGTGTTCCCCCGCACAGTCCCCGGTCAGCCCGCGGATGTCAGCCGAGGACGCGACGCAGCCAGCGGGCCTGCGCGGCGCGCGCCTCCTTGGACAGCACGGCGTCCGGGGCGAGCAGATCGGAGCTGTGGAACGCGCCCGGCCACACGTGCAGCTCGGCGACACCGCCGGCCCGCCAGATCGCCGTCGCGTAGGCCACGTCCTCGTCGCGGAAGGTCTCGGCCGAGCCGACGTCGATGAAGGCGGGCGGCAGTCCGGAAAGATCGGTGGCGAGCGCGGGGGAGGCGTACTGGTCGGCGTCGGGGCGGGCTTCGCCGAGCAGGGCCGTCCAGCCGGTCTCGTTGGCGCTGTGGTCCCAGTAGGCGACCCCCGCCATCTGGTGGCTGGAGGGGGTGTCGTTGCGGGAGTCGAGCATCGGGCAGTTCAGGAGCTGCCCGGCGAGGGCGGGGCCGCCCCGGTCGCGGGCGAGCAGCGCGACGGCCGCGGCGAGGCCGCCGCCGGAGCTCGTCCCGGAGACGATCAGCCGTGCGGGGTCGACGCCCAGCTCACCAGCCTGCTCGGCCAGCCAGCGGAGCGCGGCGTAGCAGTCCTCGACCGGCGCGGGGTGGGGGTTCTCGGGGGCGAGCCGGTACTCCACCGAGACCACGGCCGCACCGACGCCCAGCGCGAGATCCAGGGTCTGGGGCAGCCCGGTGCGGCTGTCACCGATGATCATGCCGCCGCCGTGCAGGAACAGGATCCCCGGCACCGGGCCGGTGGCCGCGGTGGGCAGGCAGACCACGACCAGGACCTCGGGCGCGCCCGCGGGCCCGGGGATCAGCCGCTCCGCCACGGTGTAGGCGCCGTCCCGCCGCAGCTCCTCCAGCGTGGGATGGATGCCGGGGACGGGGGTCCGGTACGGCAGGAGCCCTTCGAGGGTGAACTCCTTCGGCCCGAAGGTGCGGATGAGTTCGAGGACCGTGGCGAGCTCGTCGTCGAACGGCACGGGCGGACCTACCGGGGGGACGGGGTTCATCTGCGGCTCCTCAATGAGAATTTCAGACGAGCTTAGGCGAGACGCCGTCCGGTCGGAATACTGTCGAGGAGCAAGCGGGTGTAGGCGTGGGAAGGGCGGGCGAACAGATCGTCACGGGTGGCGCGCTCGACCAGGACACCGTGGCGGAGCACCGCGACCTCGTCGCAGACATGGCGGACCACGGCCAGGTCGTGGGAGATGAACAGCAGGGTCAGCCCGAGCTCGCGGCGCAGCTCCCGCAGCACGCCCAGCACCTCGGCCTGGACCGACGTGTCGAGCGCCGAGGTGACCTCGTCCGCGATGATCAGCGCGGGCCGGACGGCCAGAGCACGGGCGATCGCGACGCGCTGACGCTGCCCACCGGAGAACTCGTGCGGATACCGCTCGGCGGCCTCGGCGTCGAGCGCGACCCGGTGGAGCAGTCCTTCGATCTCCTCGCGGTGCTCCCTGACGCGGGCGCGGCGCGGGTCGAGCGCCTCGGCGAGGGTCTCCCCGACGGTCATCCGCGGGTTGAGCGAGGCGTACGGATCCTGCGGGATGAGCTGGACGCGGCGGCGGACGTCGAGGGACCGGCGGCCCCTGGTGACGTCCACCCCGTCCAGCAGGATCTGCCCGCCGACCGTCGGGACCAGCCCGACGACGGCCTTGGCGAGCGTCGACTTGCCGGAGCCCGACTCGCCGACCAGCCCCAGCGACCGGCCCGCCGGCACGTTCAGGCTCACCCCGTGGAGCACCTGCTGCCGCCCGAAGGCGACCTCCAGATTCCGGACTTCCAGGACGTCGCTCATGAGTTCGCCTCGATCGTCGCGGGCCAGTGGAGGGCGTGGCAGGCGGCGCCGCCGCCGTTCTCGGTGGGGGTCAGCGCGGGACGTTCGTCGCGGCACTGCTCGCGGGCGAGCGCGCAGCGCGGCGCGAACGCGCATCCGG
>NZ_BAAGZI010000523.1:0-3310 GCF_054778695.1 Actinocorallia lasiicapitis | reverse complement strand
CAGCCCGTCGGCGGCCGTCACCGCGACCACGCCCCGGCCCGTGCAGGGCGGCTGCGGCTCGCTCACCGACGCCAGATGGCTGATCCGGATCCGGTGGGCGCGGCCCGCCGCCAGACCCGCCTCGATCGCGGCGCCCGCGTCGTCGACATGGACGTGGACGTTCCACAGGCCGTCGCCGCCCACCACGACCAGGGAGTCGCCCAGGACGTCCAGGGCGTCGCGCAGGGCGGGGATCGCGCCGTCGTCGGTCTCCAGCAGGTACATGACCTCGTAGCCGAAACCCTTGTCCCTCGGCTGCGCCGGCTGGACGGCGCGGGACTCCGAGCGTCCCGGGACGTCGTAGCGTTCGGGGAACTCCTCGGTGACCACGGCGCACAGGGCGTCGAGGATCACGCAGAGGCCGGCCGCGCCCGCGTCGACCACACCATTCTCGGCCAGCAGCGGCATCTGTCCTGGGGTCCTGGCGAGCGCCTGGCGCGCGCCGCGCGCCGCGCTTCTGGCCACTTCGCCCAGCGCGTCCCCCCTCGCCGCCTCCGACGCCGCCGACAGCACGCTGAGGATGGTCCCCTCGACGGGATGCGCCACCGCTGCCCTGGCCAGCTCCGCCGCGTACGCGAGCGCCTCCTCCAGCACGGCGCCGCCCGGCGCGGGCGCGCCCTGCATCACCTCGGCCATCCCGCGCAGCACCTGGCTGGCGATCACCCCGGAGTTGCCGCGCGCGCCGAGCAGCGCGCCCTGCGCGACGGCCTGCCAGACCGCGCCCAGGGCGGCGTCCGCGGGCAGCTCCTCGACGCTCTCGGCCGCCGCCAGCACCGTGAGGTGCAGGTTCGTCCCGGTGTCCCCGTCGGGGACGGGGAACACGTTGAGCGTGTCGATCTCTCGCCGGTACTTGCCGAGGGCGTCCGCGGCCACCCGCATCCAGCGCCGCACCGCCACCGCGTCCAGACCTTCCAGCACTGCGCCTCCTCACACCGGATTGAGAGTATTCTGGCCGTGGACTTACGTCTGCTCCGTCCGCCCCTTCCCTTGGCTGATTCGCCTACCCATGGCTGGTCGGCTACGCTGTTCGGAGCGTCCCCCTTCCGCGGGGACCTTTTCCATGTGAAAGCACCCCAAGTCCGGGGTGTTTCTCGATTCCCGATCTTTGTTTGGAGTTACCGTGGCTGCCAACTGCGAAGTGTGCGGCAAGGGCCCCGGCTTCGGTATGAGCGTGTCCCACTCGCACCGTCGCACCCCGCGCCGTTGGAACCCGAACATCCAGCGTGTGCGCGCCGTCGTTAGCGGCGCCACGAAGCGCGTCAACGTCTGCACCTCCTGCCTCAAGGCCGGCAAGATCCAGCGCCCCCTGGCCCGCTAGGTCACAGACACCCGAAAGAACCCGGCCGGTCCCCCACACGGACCAGCCGGGTTCTTTCACGTTCCCTGGTTTATGGGCGCCAGCGCCAGGCGTGGTCTACGGGGCCTAGGCCGGAGCCTAGGGGGAAGCCGGCGGCTATGGCGCCGGTGATGTAGGTCTTGGCGGCGGCGACGGCGTCGGGGAGGGGGAGGCCGAGGGCCAGGTGGCTGGCGATGGCGGAGGCCAGGGTGCAGCCGGTGCCGTGGGTGTGGCGGTTGTCGTGGCGTTCGGCCGAGAAGGTGTGGGTCTCGGCGCCGTTCGTCAGGAGGTCGACGGGACGGCCCGGCAGATGGCCGCCCTTGATGAGGACCCAGGCCGAACCCAAGGCCAGGACGGCTTCGGCGGCGCGCGGCAGATCCGCCTCCGACTCGACCTTGACGCCCGTGAGCAGCTCGACCTCCCACAGGTTGGGCGTGACGAGCTCCGCGACGGGCAGCAGCTTGTGGCGGACGGCGTCGACCGCGTCCCGCGCGAGCAGAGCGTCGCCGTGCTTGGAGACACCGACCGGATCGACGACGACCGGCGCGTCGACCGTGGCGAGCCGGGCCGCGACCGTCTCGACGAGGACCGTCGAGGCCAGCATCCCCGTCTTGATCGCCTGCGCCCCGATGTCGTTCAGCACGGAGTCCAGTTGCGCTTCGACGGCCTCGGGCGGCAGCTCCCAGTAGCCCTGGACGCCCAGCGAGTTCTGGGCCGTGACCGCGCAGATGACGCTCATCCCGTGCACCCCGAGCGCCAGCATGGCCTTGAGGTCGGCCTGGATGCCGGCGCCACCGCCGGAGTCGGAGCCGGCGACGGTCAGAACGCGAGGGGGTGCCACAGCCATGTGATCAGCCTAGCCGCCGATCTCAGCGGCAGGAGACGCCGTTGATCTTGCAGAAGGCGGGCTTCGACCAGGCGCCCTTTCCGGTGAACCGGATGACGATCTTGGAGCCGGGGGCGATCCGGGTGGTGCCGGACAGGTAGACGTCGCCCCCGGCCCGTCCGCCGGTTCTGAGGACGGCGCCCCGCGCCGTGGTGACCGCGGCGTTGGGGATCCGGAAGCGGAGCTTCCAGCGGTCGACGGGCGCGCCGCCGGTGTTGGCGATCACGACGCTGCCGACGAAGGCGCCCGAGGCCCCTTCCGTCTTGAACCGCCACTTCCCGGCCTTGACGGGCCCGCCGCCCGCCCCCGACGTCGGGACGGCCTGGGGTTCGGCCTGCCGGATCCGCGGGTCGGCGAGGACCGCGCTGTCGGTGCCGGGGCTGTTGGAGAAGTTCAACGAGATCTGCTGGGTGCTGAACGCCGCGGCGATCACGCCGACGGCGCCGATGCCGGCCAGCACGGGCATCAGCGGGGTCCGGCCGATCCACGCCATCCGCCGGGCCCGCGAGACCTGCGCCGGGACGATCAGGGGGCGTCCCCCGGGATCGGTGTCCGCCGTGACCCAGGTCGCCTGTTCGTCGAGCTTGGTGTGTCGTCCCATCCCATCCTCTTCGTCCCAGGGATGTATACCAAAACGACACCAAGCCTGCCTACCGGACTACCAAGACAGGCAGCACTTACCTTTACTTTTCTAATAAAGACCTACAAAACGTAACGGTGGAATCACGGGGCGAAATGGTCCCATCCGCCTCGTCCCGGAACGTCACCGTCGACCGTGACGCCCTCCCCCGCCGCCACTCGTCCGATCACGTCCCATCCGTCCGGGGCCGTCCCGGGGAAGGTTCCGGCGAAGGCGTGGTCCTCGCCGCCGTACAGGGCGTCCGCCAGGGTCACGCCGGGCGGGAGCGGCACGGCCGCACCGTCCAGTTCGAGCCGGACTCCGCTGGCGCGCGCGATATGGCCGAGGTCCTGGACCAGCCCGTCACTGACGTCCATGAGCGCCGACGCCCCGCCCGCGCGCGCCTCCGCGCCCGCCGCGTACGGCGGCG
>NZ_BAAGZI010000522.1:0-3332 GCF_054778695.1 Actinocorallia lasiicapitis | reverse complement strand
CGCCGGGCTGGTCGGGCCGGGACTGTACGGGGCGGGCCGGTTCGGGCTCAGGCCGCCACCGGTCCGGGTGCCGCTGCCCGGCCGGATCCGGAGTGGAAAGAGGCGCAGGTCATGACGGCCGTGGAAGAACGTCCGCCCGGGGAGATCGCGGAGGCACCGCCCGCCGCCGAGCGGGCGGCCGCGCCGCGCGGGAACCCGGTGCTGAAGGCCGTCGGGGTCAGCGTCAGCCTGCTGGGCGTGCTGGTCCTGGGGTTCGTCGCCTATCTGGGGCTGCTGTCGCCCCTCCAGCACGACCGCGACCAGGTCACCCTGTACGCCGACTTCCGGTACGCGCTGTCGCAGGGGACCGCGCCGGTCGGGCCGTCGATCGCGCCCGGCACGGCCGTCGCGATCATCGACGTGCCGCGGCTCGGCCTGCACGAGGTCGTCGTCGAGGGCACCGGTTCCACGCAGCTCACCCACGGGCCCGGGCACCGCAGGGACACGCCGCTGCCGGGACAGCCGGGGATCAGCGTGATCCTCGGTAGGGCCGGCACCTTCGGCGGGCCGTTCGGCGACGTCCCGAAGCTGCACAGCGGCGATCTGATCACCGTCACGACCGGGCAGGGCCTGGCCACCTACACCGTCAACGGGCAGGGCCCGCAGGTCCTCACCCCGCCGCCGGGCTCGGCGACGCTCGTGCTCGTCACCGCCGACGACAAGATCGCGCCGACGGGGGAGGCCCTGGTCACCGCCACCCTGACCTCCCAGCCCGTGGCCGGCAACACCGCGGGACTGCCGGAGATCGGCGTCACCGAGGTCGGGCTGACCTCCGACACCGGAGCCGTCGTGCCGCTGATGCTCTGGGCCGAGGCCCTGCTGATGGGCGTCGCCCTCACCACCTGGTCCTATCTGCGGTGGGCCCGGTGGCCGACCTACGTGACCAGCACGCCGGTCCTGCTGGCGATCCTCTGGAACATCTACGAGAACCTCGCTCGGCTGCTGCCGAACACGCTTTAGGGGCACTGATGAGTGAAAAGACCATGACCCTCGAGGCCGTCGCGCCGCGGACGGCCGGCGGGCTCGTCGCGACCGGGGTCTCGGCGTGGTTCGGCGAACGCAAGGTGCTCGACCGGGTGAACCTGACCATGGAACCCGGGCGGGTCACCGCGCTGATCGGGCCGTCGGGCTGCGGGAAGTCGACCTTCCTGCGGATCCTCAACCGGATGCACGAGATGATCCCCACCGCGTCGCTCGCCGGTGAGGTCGCCCTCGACGGCGAGGACATCTACGGGCAGGGCCGCCGGCTGACCGAGGTGCGGCGGCGGATCGGCATGGTGTTCCAGAAGCCCAACCCGTTCCCCACCATGTCGATCTACGACAATGTGACGTCCGGGCTGAAGCTGTCGGGGATGAAGGTCGCCGACAAGGACGCCCTGGTCGAGCAGTGCCTGCGCCGCGCCGGACTCTGGAACGAGGTCGACAAACGGCTCAAGGCGCCCGGCGGCGCTCTCTCGGGCGGCCAGCAGCAGCGGCTCTGCATCGCCCGGTCCCTGGCCGTCTCGCCCGAAGTCCTGCTGATGGACGAGCCGTGCTCCGCCCTCGACCCCACCTCCACCCGCCGGATCGAGGAGACGATCGCCGAGCTCGCCGCCGAGGTCACGATCGTGATCGTCACCCACAACATGCAGCAGGCGCAGCGCGTCTCCGACAAGTGCGCGTTCTTCCTCGCCGAGCAGGACACCCCCGGCCACATCGTGGAGGCGGGGCCCACCGCGGACGTCTTCGAACGCCCGGCCGACCCCAGGACGTCCGACTATGTGAACGGCCGGTTCGGCTGAGCGCCGCAATGACCGCGGGCGGCGGATAGGCTTGGCCGCGTTAAGTTTCCTGATGTCGTGCGAGGACGGGTCGTGTTCGAGAATCTCTCCGATCGGCTGACATCGGTCTTCGCCAACCTGCGCAGCAAGGGCAGGTTGTCGGAGGCCGACATCAACGCCACCGCGCGGGAGATCCGGGTCGCGCTGCTCGAAGCCGACGTGGCGCTCCCCGTGGTCAAGGACTTCATCGAGAAGATCAAGGAGCGGGCGCGCGGGTCGGAGGTGTCCCAGGCGCTCAACCCGGCCCAGCAGGTCGTCAAGATCGTCAACGAGGAGCTCATCGCGATCCTCGGCGGCGAGACCCGCCGGATCCGGTTCGCCAAGACCCCGCCCACCGTGATCATGCTCGCGGGTCTGCAGGGTGCGGGCAAGACGACCCTGGCGGGCAAGCTGGCCCGCTGGCTGAAGTCCGAAGGCCACACCCCGCTGCTGGTCGCCTGCGACCTCCAGCGGCCCAACGCCGTCACCCAGCTCCAGGTGATGGGGGAGCGGGCCGGGGTCCCGGTCTACGCGCCCGAGCCCGGCAACGGCGTCGGCGACCCCGTCCGGGTCGCCCAGGCGTCCATCGCCGAGGCCAAGCGCGCCCAGCACGACGTCGTGATCATCGACACGGCGGGCCGGCTCGGCATCGACGCCGAGATGATGCAGCAGGCGATCGACATCCGTCAGGCCACCCAGCCCGACGAGATCCTGTTCGTCGTCGACGCCATGGTCGGCCAGGACGCCGTCAACACCGCCCAGGCGTTCATGGACGGCGTCGGCTTCGACGGCGTCGTGCTGACCAAGCTCGACGGCGACGCCCGAGGCGGCGCGGCCCTGTCGGTCCGGCACATCACCGGCCGGCCGATCATGTTCGCGTCCACCGGCGAGAAGCTGGAGGACTTCGACGTCTTCCACCCCGACCGGATGGCCGGCCGGATCCTCGACATGGGCGACATCCTCACCCTGATCGAGCAGGCGCAGAAGACCTTCGACGAGGACCAGGCCGCCAAGATGGCCGCCAAGCTCTCCTCGGGCCAGGACTTCACGCTCGACGACTTCCTCGACCAGATGATGATGATCCGGAAGATGGGCCCGATCGGGAACCTGCTGGGGATGCTGCCCGGCATGGGCCAGATGCGCCAGCAGATCGACCAGATCGACGACAAGGACCTCGACCGGGTCGCCGCGATCATCCGCTCGATGACCCCGGGCGAGCGCGCCGAACCGAAGATGATCAACGGTTCGCGGCGCGCCCGCATCGCCAAGGGCTCCGGCGTGACGGTCGGCGAGGTCAGCTCGCTGGTCACCCGGTTCTTCTCGGCGCAGAAGATGATGAAGGCGATGGCCGGCGGGATGGGCATCCCCGGGATGCCGGGCGGCCGCCGCAAGCCCGCCAAGCAGGTCAAGGCCAAGAAGGGCAAGCGCGTCTCCGGCGACCCGCGCAAGCGGGCGCTGGGCCCCGGCTCCGCCGGCGAGCCCGAGGCCCACAAC
>NZ_BAAGZI010000521.1:0-3346 GCF_054778695.1 Actinocorallia lasiicapitis | reverse complement strand
GGGCGGGCCCGGGAGCGGGCCGGCGCCACGCCGACTCGGCGCGCTGGACTGCCTCGTCCGGGCCGATCGCCTCCTGCCCGGTCAGCCCGGTCAGGAGCTGGGCGACGGTCGGGCGCGCCAGCGGATTCTTCGCCAGGGCCCCCGCCACGATCGGCCGGAGCCGCTCGTCGAGCCCGTCCAGGTCGGGCTCCGTGTAACCGACCTTGTAGATGACGTCGTGGACGGTCGCCCCCGCGAACGGGGAGCGGCCGGTGGCGGCGTACGCGACGACACAGCCCCAGGAGAACACATCCGAAGCCTGGGTGACGTTCTGATCGTGCAGCAGCTCCGGGGCGAGGAAAGCGGGCGTCCCGAAGACCGTTCCCGTCCGGGTGAGCTGGTCGGAACCGTCGGTGGAGCGGGCGATCCCGAAGTCGACGACGCGCGGGCCGAACGGCGACAGCAGCACGTTCGCCGGTTTCAGATCCCGGTGCACGAGTCCGGCGGCGTGGATCGCGGCGAGCGCCGTCGCGGTGCCGACGGCGAGCCCTTCTAGGTCGCCGCCGCGCAGCGGACCCCACTCCTTGACGGCCAGGTCCAGGGTCGGCCCGTTGACGTACTCGGTGACGACGAACAGCGGCGGCCGGTCGAGCTGCGCGTCCAGGACGGGCGCGGTGCAGAACCGGCGGACCCGGCCCGCCGCGTCGACCTCGCGGCGGAACCGCTCCCGGAACCGCGGGTCGTGCGCCAGCGACGGAGCGATCACCTTGACGGCCACCTGCCGTCCCTCCGCCTCGCCCAGATAGACGACGCCCATCCCGCCCGCGCCGAGCCTGCCGAGCAGCCGGTACCGGCCGAGGGTCTGCGGATCTCCTGGTTCGAGGGGGGCGGTCATGGCAGTGGTCCTCCCCTCCTCAGCGGTGATCTACCCCGCGTACGCTACGCGGCATGACCGATGTCGTGACGCTCGGGGTGCACATCGTGGACGTGCTCACCCACCCCGTGGACTCCCTCCCCACCGGCCAGGACACCGTCCTCGTCGACCGGATCCGCCTCACCGCCGCGGGCTCGGCCGCGGGCACCGCCGTCGATCTCGCCAAGCTCGGCGCGTCGGTGGTGACGCTGGGCGCGATCGGCGACGACGAGCTCGGCGACTTCCTGGTGACCCTGCTGACCCGGCACGGGGTCGACGCGTCCCGGCTGGCGCGGCTCGCCGACCAGACCAGCGCGTCGATCCTGCCGATCACCTCGGCCGGGGAACGGCCGTCGCTGCACGTGCCCGGCGCGAACCTGTCGGTCGTCGACGGCCAGGTGGACGCGGCGGTGCTGGCGGCGGCGCGCGTGATCCATCTCGGCGGTCTCGACGTGACGTGGGCGCTCAACGATCCGGCGTTCTTCGCGAAGCTGGAAGCCGCCCGCGCCGCGGGCGCGATCGTCACGATGGACCTGCTGTCGAACCTGCCCGACCTGCTGAAGGGCGCCGCGGCGTTCCTCCCCTACGTCGATCATTTCCTGCCCAACGAGGAACAGGCCCTGGCCATGACGGGCGCGGCCACACCCGAGGAGGCCGCCGCGGACCTGCTGGCCGGCCATCCGCTGACCACGGTCGTCGTCACGCTGGGCGCGTCCGGCAGCCTCGTCGCCACCCGCGACCAGGCCGTGCGCCTGCCGGCCCGGCCGGTCGAGGTCGTCGACACCACCGGCTGCGGCGACTCCTACTGCGCCGGGTTCATCACCGCGCTCCTGCACGGCCGTCCCCCGCTCGAGGCGGCGCGCTGGGGCACCGCCGCCGCGTCCCTGACCGCCACCGGTCTCGGCTCCGACGCGGGCCTCACCGACCTCGTCGCCCTCCGGGCGCTCCTTTGACACCTCTCGCCGACCGCCCCGCCGACGACGCCGGAGCCCTGAGCGCCGGTCGGGGGGCCGGAGGGTCGGTCAGGCGGAGGACAGGGCCTCGGTGGGTGGGAGGCGGGAGGCGCGGATCGCGGGGTAGAGGCCGGCGACGGCGCCGATGAGCAGGGTGCACAGGACGCCGCCGAAGGTCGCCCAGGCCGGGACGACCGTCGGCCAGCCCTGGACCGAGGCGTAGATCGCGGTGACGACCGTGCCGAGCAGCACGCCGCCCAGGCCGCCGAGGAACGCGAGGAGCTGGGACTCGGTGAGGAACTGGAGCCGGATCTGGCCTCTGGTCGCGCCCAGGGAGCGGCGCAGCCCGATCTCGGCGCGGCGTTCCAGCACCGAGATGACCATGGTGTTGGCGACGCCGACCCCGCCGACCAGCAGCGCGACCGCGCCCAGTCCGAGGAGCAGGCCGGTGAGGGTGGCGTCGGCGGCGTCCGCTGCGGCCAGGGCGTCGGACGGGCGGCTCACCTCGACTCCGGTCGGATCCGCCGGGTTCGCGGTCGGGGCGAGCAGCGCGCGGACCTCGGCCGTCCGGCCGTCGGTGGTGCGGGTGTAGACCCGGCCGGGGCTGCCGTCGAAACCGAGAAGGCGTTGCGCGGCGTCCCAGCCGACCAGCGCACCGGCGTCGAGTTCGGGGGCGAGCTCGACCGGATTGAGGATGCCGATCACGCTGAACCAGCGGCCGCCGAGCCACACCTGGCCGCCCGGCCGGTCCACGCCGAGCGTCGTGGCGGCGGTCGCGCCGAGCACGACGGCCGGGTAGCGGGCGGTCGCGTCGTTCAGCCACGCGCCCGCGGCGACGGTCGCGCCGTTGGCGGCGAACAGGTCGGTGCGGGCCGCCACGACCCCGAGCCCGCCGGTCTCCCTGGGGTCGATCCGGTCGTTGCGGTAGACGTCGTGCGCGCCGAGCGGCGCCGTCGCCGACACCTGCCGCACCCCCGGGATCCGGGCGATCATGCCGAGGGAGTCCTTCGGCAGTTTCGCCTCGGCGCCGAACACGTTCTGGCCGGGACCGACGGTCAGCAGATCGGTGCCGAGCCTGCTCAGCGACTGCTGCAGCCTGGCCTGCCCCGACGTCGAGATCCCGACCACGCCGATCATCGCGGCGATGCCGATCGCGATCCCGAGCGCCGACAGGAACACCCTGGCCGGTCGTGTGGTCAGTCCCTCCGCGCCGACGCGCAGCACGTCCGCGGGGCTCAGTCTCATACCGGTGCTCCTTCGGTGACGATGAGGCCGTCGCGGACCTCGATCCGGCGGGGCAGCGCCGCGGCGATCTCCCGGTCGTGGGTGATGACGGCGACGGTCGTGCCCCCCTCGGCGAGCTCCCGCAGCAGGGCGAGGACCTCCCGCCCCGTGGCGGAGTCGAGCGCGCCGGTCGGCTCGTCGGCCAGCAGCAGCGCGGGCGCGCCGACCACGGCCCGCGCCATCGCGACCCGCTGCCGCTGCCCGCCGGACAGCTCGT
>NZ_BAAGZI010000520.1:0-3383 GCF_054778695.1 Actinocorallia lasiicapitis | reverse complement strand
CGGTGGCGGAACCCGCCGCCGCGCAGCCCGCTTCCCCCCGGTCCGAGCCGGTCGGCGCGGAGGCCCCCCAGCCTGCCGCCGTCCGGTCCCCAGAGCCCGCCCCCGCCCCCCTCCCCCCGGTCGCCCAGTCCGTGGAGCCCGAGGTGGAGGAGCCCATGACAGCACAGGATCAGCCGGAGCCAGCGCCGGTACCGGAGCCGACCCCGGCGCCGGAACCGGTGGAGCAGCCCGCCCCGAAGGAGAAGGTGCCCGCGGCGACCGCCCCGCCACCCCCTCCCGCGAAGCCGGAACGCCCGGCCCGCAAACGCCCCGCCCGCAACCGCCGAGCCAGCGTCCCCTCCTGGGACGAGATCATGTTCGGCGCCCGCCGCCCCGACTGAACCGCCGAATGCGGAAGACCCCAGCCACCGAATGGCTGGGGTCTTCCGCATTTCCTGCTCAGGAGCCGAATTCTTCAGAAGCCGAGCTTCGTCGCGGTCTCGGCGGCGCTGTAGGGCTCGTCCACGCCGTGCGCGACGATCACGTCCATGTCGATGTGGCGCGTCCGCAGCGGCAGGATCGCCTGGTAGTCGGCCGACCGGTACCACGCGTGCACCGCCTCCGGGCTGGGGAACTCGATGATGATCACACCGCCGTCCCACTTCCCTTCGACGACCTCGAGCGCCGTGTTGTGCACGAGGAACCGGCCGCCGTACGGCTGCAGAGTCCCGTCGATCCGCCGCAGATACTCGCCGATCTCCGGATCCGGCCGAACCGTCCCGACATGTGCCACCGCGTAAGCCTTCATCCCTGCCTCCTCGTCTCTTCCCTGCACCCCGAACCTACGGATCCGCCCAGAAACGCGAATCCGCATCACTTAGGTACTTGCGGAAAAGAGCGCGGCCCCGCGCCCTGGGCGGACGCGGGGGCCGAGGCGGTCAGACGCGGCGCTTGAAGGCGCGCAGGCAGAGCGGGATGAAGACGGCGGCGATGCCGGCGCCCCAGGCCAGGGCGATCAGCGACGGGCGGAGGATCGCGCCCTCGCCGTTGAGGAAGCCGCGGATCGCGTTGACCAGGTGGGTCATCGGGTTGATGTGGTCGACGAAGTAGGCGAGCCAGTCGGGCATCCCCTGACCGCTCGGGATGAACGCGTTGGACAGGAAGGTCAGCGGGAAGATCGCGGTGAAGCCGAAGACCTGGACCTTCTCCGGGGCGTCGACCGAGAGCCCGACGAGGACCGACACCCACGCGAACAGCAGCGCGAACGCCAGCAGCACGCCGAACGCGCCGACGACGCCCAGGAACCCGCCGTGGATCCGGTAACCGATCAGCACCCCGACGATCAGCAGGATCGCCATCGACCAGGCCTGCTTGACCGTGTCGGCGAGGATCCGGCCCGCGAGCGGCGCCGTCCGGCTGATCGGCAGTGAACGGAACCTGTCGAACACGCCCTTGGTGACGTCGATGTTCAGCCCGAACCCCGTGCTCATCGACGCGAACAGCGCGTTCTGCGCGATGATGCCGGGGATCAGGACGGGCAGATACGCCTCGACGCTGCCGCCGATCGACGGGCCGAACACATAGGCGAACAGCAGCACGAACATGATCGGCTGGATGCTCAGGTCGACCAGTTCCATCGGGTTGTGCTTGATCTGCACCAGCCCGCGCCACGCCAGGGTGAAGGTGTTGCGCATCGTGTCGCCGAACGACACCCGCTTGCTGAGGGGACGGGCCAGGTCCGTCGTGATCGCGGTCATACGCCCGCTCCTTCCTTCTTGCCTTCGGCGGCCTCGTCGGACGCGGTGTGCCCGGTCAGGGCGAAGAACACCTCGTCGAGGCTGGACTTGCGGAGCGCGAGCTCCTCGACCGCGACACCCGCCTCCTCCAGCCGCCGGACGGCGACGGGCATCAGGGTGGTGTCCTTGATCGGCACGCTGACCAGGCCGTTGTTGAGCTCGGGGATCGCGCCCGTCAGCTCGGCCAGGACCAGCTTGGTCTTGTCGGAGTCGTCGGCGCGGGTGGGCCGCACCTCGAGCCGCTGGCCGCCGGCCTGCATCTTCAGCTCGTCCGGCGTGCCCTCGGCGATGACCGTGCCCTTGTCGATGACGACGATGTCGTCGGCGAGCTGGTCGGCCTCCTCCAGGTACTGGGTGGTCAGCAGGACCGTCACCCCGTCGGCGGTCAGGTCGCGGACGATGTCCCACAGGCCGTTGCGGCTGCGCGGGTCGAGCCCGGTGGTCGGCTCGTCGAGGTAGAGCACCGACGGGCGGCCGACCAACGAGGAGGCCAAGTCCAGTCGGCGGCGCATACCGCCGGAGTAGGTCTTGGCGGCGCGGTCGCGGGCGTCCCACAGATCGAACCGTTCCAGCAGCTCCTCGGCGCGGGCCTTGGCCTCGGCCTTGGGCCTGCCGAGCAGCCGGCCGATCAGCAGCAGGTTCTCGACGCCCGTCAGCATCTCGTCGACGCCGGCGTACTGGCCGGTCAGGCCGATGAGCTGGCGGACCTGGTGGGCCTCGGTGACGACGTCGTGACCGCCGACGGAGGCGCGGCCGCCGTCGGGCTGGATCAGTGTCGCCAGTACCCGGACGGCCGTAGTCTTGCCCGCGCCGTTCGGCCCCAGGACGCCGAGTACGGTGCCCGTCCGAGCGGCGAGGGTGACGCCGTTGAGGGCCCGGGTCTCCCCGAAGCTCTTCACCAGACCCTCTGCCTGGATGGCGTATGTCATGGGTGGTCTCCTCAGGATCTTGGTTATGCCCCGTAGTCTCCCCGGCCCCGCTGTCATCGCGCTGACAGTCCGCTGAGACGTCTCCCACCACAGTACGAAGTGGGTCTGACATTCCGGGGCGGCGGCCCCTGATCCGCATAGGCTGGGGCCGTGACCATGCTGCGGACCCCTGCCCACCGGGTCTCGCCGCGCGCGATGGCCAAGTGGGCTCTCGACCATCTGCTCGCCGGGGCCGTGCTGACGGCCTGCGCCTACGGTCTGGCCCGCTGGTCGGAGCAGGCCGGCTGGCCGTGGCGGCCGACCTGGCTGCCGTGGGCGGTCGGCGGGGTCTCGCTGCTGCTCGCGGCGACGGTGCCCGCCTGGCGGTACCGGTTCCACCGCTGGGAGGTCAGCTCGGACGTCGTCTACACCCGCGTCGGCTGGTTCACCCGCCAGTGGCTGCTGGTCCCGGTGAGCCGGATCCAGACCGTGGACGCCGAACAGAGCTGGCTCGAACGTATGCTCGACCTCGCCACCATCAAGATCAGCACCGCTTCGCACGAGGGGTCCTCCGAGCTGACCGGGCTGCGCCTGACCACCGCGACCGCGATCGCCGCCGACTTGGCCGCGCGCGCCCACGACCTGCACGACGACGCGACCTGACGCCATGTCCCCTCCCGAACCCGACCACGCCGCCGTC
>NZ_BAAGZI010000519.1:0-3383 GCF_054778695.1 Actinocorallia lasiicapitis | reverse complement strand
CCGCGGCGCTGCCGCCCTGGTCAACCTGCTGAACCCGAGCGCCCTGATCCTCGGCGGCTCGTTCGCGGCCCTCGCCCCCTGGTTCCTCGACGTCCTCCGCGACGAGCTGGACGCGCACGTCCTCGCCGCCGAGCTGGCCCCCTGCGAGCTGCTCCTGTCGGGTCTCGGCGTCACGGCGGCGTCGCTGGGCGCCGCCGACCTGGTCCTGAACCGGGTGTTCGCCGACCCCCTGCCCGTTTGACCGTCCCGCCGGTCGGTGAAGATGGGGGGGACGGGCCGTCGGGGGGCGGTCGCCGAGGCGAAGGGGGATCGTCCATGGCGAAGATGACCGATCAGGAGTGGCGTGCGCTGGCGTCGGAGGGCACCAGGACGGGGAAGCTCGCGACCGTCAGGGCCGACGGGCGGCCGCATGTGGCGCCCGTCTGGTTCGTGATCCACGGCGACGACGTCGTGTTCAACACGGCCGCCGACTCGGTGAAGGGCCGCGATCTGGCGCGTGATCCGCGGGCCGCGTTCTGTGTCGACGACGAGAACCCGCCGTTCGCGTTCGTGATCCTGGAGGGCGTCGCGGAGCTGGACGACGATCTGCCGACGGTCCGCCACTGGGCCACCCAGATCGCCGCCCGCTACCTGGGCGCCGAGCACGCCGAGAAGTACGCGGAGAACTTCGCCAAGCCGGGCCAGCTGGTGGTCAGGATCCGTATCGACAAGGTCATCGCGGAACGCGACCTGACGGGCTGACCTGGGGATTTGTTGGTGCGGGGCCGGGCTTGGTTTGGGCCGGATTCAGGAAGACCTGGAACATGACCGGCACACCGCGCGATGAGTACAAGGCAGGCAAGGCGTTGCGCAAGCGCGTCCCGAGGTCCTCGCAGGCCCAGTGGGATCCGCCCGCGGGCCGCAAAAGCCCGGTCCGGATCCTGTTCGCGCAGGACGAGCAGCGCCTGCCCGATCTGGTGCCGCTGCGGCATGAGCGGATGGCGGCGAGCCCGTTCGCGTTCCTGCGCGGTTCGGCGGCGGTGATGGCGTCCGACTTGTCGGGGACGCCTTCGACGGGGTTGACGGTCCAGGCGTGCGGTGACTCCCATCTGATGAACTTCGGGCTGTACGCGTCGCCGGAACGGTCGCTGATCTTCGACGTCAACGACTTCGACGAGACCCTGCCGGGCCCGTGGGAGTGGGATCTCAAGCGGCTCGCGGCGAGCCTGGTCGTCGCGGCCCGGGATCTCGGCCACGACGACACGTTCGCCCACAAGCTCGCCCGGGGTGCGACGGCCTCTTATCGCGAGCGGGTGCACGAGCTGTCGGAGATGCCGAACCTCGACGTCTACTACGCCCTCACCAACGCCGAGGACATCCTCTCGGAGATCAAGAAGCACGGGATGCGGGAGCGCGCCGAGCATCTGCTGGCGCACGCCCGCTCCCGCGACAACCTGCAGGCCACCGAGAAGCTGACGCAGAACGTCGACGGCAGGCTGGAGATCGTCGATCAGCCGCCGCTGCTGCTGCGCGACACCAGCGCCGACTCCGAGGACCTGGTCAAGCATTCGCTGGCCGAGTACAGCCGGTCGCTCCGCGAGGACGTCGCCGCCCTGCTGGGCGAGTACCGGTACATGGACGCGGGCCGGAAGGTCGTCGGGGTGGGCAGTGTCGGCACCCGCTGCTTCATCGTGGTCCTCCAGGGCCGTGACGCCCACGACCCGCTGGTCCTGCAGATCAAGCAGGCCACCCGGTCGGTCCTGGAGCCTTATCTGGCGCCGAGCGTCTACCGGAACCAGGGCCGCAGGGTCGTCGCGGGCCAGCGCAGCCTGCAGACCGTCAGCGACATCTTCCTCGGCTGGTCGGCGGACGGCCCGAACCAGTACTACTGGCGCCAGCTCCGCGACATGAAGGGCTCCATCGACCTCAACAAGCTGAAGCCCGCCGGTCTGCGCCTGTACGCGAAGCTCTGCGCCCGCGCCCTGGCGGTGGGCCACGCGACGACGGGCCCCCGGATCCGGCTGGCCGGCTACCTCGGCCACTCCTCCGGCTTCGACGAGGCGATCGCCGAGTTCGCCCTCGCCTACGCCGACCAGACCCTGAAGGACCACGCCGCCTTCGCCGCCGCGATCTCCTGACGGTTCGACGTGCTTCGGCCCCGCGCCCCTTCGCGCGGGGCCGAAGCACGTCAGAGCCAGTTGCGGCGTTTGAAGGTGGTGTAGAGGGCGATGGTCGCGACGAGGAGGACGCTCATGCAGAACCAGAAGCCCCAGGACTTGCCGGTGCCGGGGTAGGGGACGTTCATGCCGTAGAAGCCGGTGACGGCCGTCGGGATCGCGATCATCGCGGCCCAGCCGGTGACCTTCTTCATGGCCTCGTTCATCTGGTTGCCGTGCAGCGCGATCCGGGTCTCCATGACGTTCGAGACCAGTTCGCGCAGGCTTCCCGTCCACTCGGTGGCGCGCAGCGTGTGGTCGTAGATGTCCTGGAAGTAAGGGGTCAGCGCCTCGGGGACGATCTTCAGATCGCGGCGGAGCAGGGTGTTGACGATCTCCCGCATCGGCAGGACGACATGGCTCAGCAGGACCAGCGAGCGGCGCAGCGTGAAGGTGCGGCGCTGGACGGCGGGATCGTCGGACTTGTCCGAGAACAGCGCGTCCTCGACCGTGTCGAGCTCGTCGTCGAGGGCCTGGATGGAGACGAAGTGCTGGTCGACGATCAGGTCGAGGAATCCGTGGAGCAGGTAGATGGTGCCGTTGGTCGTCATCGCGTCGGACCAGCGGTCCCTCAGCTCTTTCACGTCGAACTCGGAGCCGGAGCGGACCGTGACGAACGCGCCTTCGGTGACGAAGGCGGACACCTGCTCGGAGGTGAGTGAGCCGTCGGCCACCTTGGTCGAATAGACGGTGAGGAACATGTGGCCAGGACGGAGTTCGATCTTGGCGCGTTCGTGTTGCGACACGGCGTCCTCGACCGACAGCGGGTCGAGCCGCAGTTCCGTGGCGAGGGTCTTCAGGTCCTCCGGATGGTGCTGGCACATGTCGACCCAGACGATCGCACCCCCCGAGATCTGGGCGCTGACCTGCTCGACGGGGAAGTCCCTGGCGGTCAGGGCCCCGTCCTTCCAGGCTCTGGTCTTCACGATGCACACGCCGGTGGGGATGCCCGGTCGGCCGAACTTTAAAGTAAAGGGCATGGCTGATCTCTTCGGCGGGACGAACTACCCGGTCGCCTGGGCGGGCGGCCATGCCCTGTGGGGCTATGAGATCAACCGGCTCTGGCGGAGCGTCGGCGAGCTGGCCTCGGCGGCCGACGACTCGGTGGTCCTGGACCTGCCGTGCGGCGGCGGCCCGGCGTTCCGCGCCCTGTCGCGGGGCCGCCGGCTCCGGTACGTCGCGGCCGAC
>NZ_BAAGZI010000518.1:0-3384 GCF_054778695.1 Actinocorallia lasiicapitis | reverse complement strand
GCCTGCGCGAACCCGGCCGGTGCGGGCCGGTCGTGCAGCAGCGCCATGGCCTCCAGCAGCGGGGTGGCGGCGTTGAGCATCGTGGTGAGCCGCCGGATCTCCTCGTCGCGGCCCTGCTCGCCGAGGCGGTGCCGCATCAGCACGTCCTGCGCCGCGTTGACGGCCGGCGCCAGCGCGTGCCGCGCCGTGTCCTCGCTCTGCCCGCCCGCGCTCTCGATGACGTCGGCGATCGCGAAGTACACCCCGGCGACGGCCTCCCGTTCGGGGTCGGCCCCCCGGAACGGCCACCCCAGCAGCACCAGCGCGAGGAAGAAGAACGACCCGCCGAGATGGTAGGCGGGCGCGTGCCACCACGGTCCCGGCAGCGCGATCCCCGATCCGATGACGGCCATCAGCAGCAGCATCAGCCCCGACCCCGACGAAACCGCGCCCACCGAGCTGATCAGCCCGGACACCAGCGCGACCCCGACGAGCACCGCGACCGTCGCCCAGCCGTGCCCGTAGGCGGCCTCCCCGACGATCAGCCCGACCGCGCCGACCAGCAGGGGGATCGCGATGCCGACCAGGCGCAGCCGGTAGGGCCGCGGCGTGTTCTGCAGCGCCCCCGACAGCGCGCCGGTCGCGCCGATCATCCCGGCGGCCGGGTTGTCGGCGGCCAGCCCCACGGCGGTCGCGGCGCTGATCGCGATCGCGGCGCGCGCGACGGCGGGCCAGGGAATGGGCGCGGGTTTGGGCGTCACCGCACGGACCAGCCACCCCTGCTCGTTCACGGCATCCATGATCTGACCAGGACAACTCTGTTGCGAATCGGACTCACCTTCACCTGAGATCTTGTAGAGATTCTTCCGGTTCGACAGTCTCCGAGAAGAAGATCGAGAGTCTCGGAGGGGTTTTTCCATGAAACGCATCGCATCGGTGGCAGCGGCGTCCCTTGTCGCCGCACTGGCCTTCAGCCCCGCAGCCCAGGCCAAGATCGTCTACTCGCCCGGTGCGGACAACGCTGGAGACTCCTACTACGGCCCCGAGGGCATGGGCAACGGCGGCTACGACGTCTCCGGCTACGACATCACGCTGAAGTACGACCCGGCCACCCGCGCCATCCAGGCCACGACCAAGGTCAACGCCGTCGCGACCCAGAACCTTTCCTCGTTCAACTTCGATTTCCACGGCCCGCTGACGGTCGACGCGATCGTGGTCGGCAGCAACCCGGCCACGTTCACCCGGACGGGCGACCAGGAGCTGGTCGTCACGCCGAAGTACGGGATCTCGGCCGGCGCGACGTTCTCGGCCACGGTCACCTACCACGGCGTCCCGCAGCGCATCGACGACGACGCCCTCGGCATCTCCGGCTGGATCGCCACTCCGGACGGCGCCGTCGCGCTGAACCAGCCGATCGGCGCGGCCACGTTCTTCCCGGTGAACGACACCCCGCTCGACAAGGCGACCTACAGCTACACCATCACCACCCCGTCGAACCTGACGGCCATCGCCAACGGCGAGCAGGGCGAGAAGGTCACCGCGGACGGGCTGACCACGGTCAAGTGGAAGATGAAGCAGCCGATGTCGTCGGAGCTGGCGATGGTCGCGATCGGCAAGTACGACGTGACGACCGGCAGGACCGACGCGGGCATCCGTTCGATCACCGCGATCGACTCGACCCTGGTGAACTCGCCGACCCTGTCGAAGACCTTCTTCGACCAGAGCAACGACGTCACCGACTGGGTCGCCAAGACGTGGGGCGCGCCGTGGCCGTTCGCCTCGACGGGCGGCATCGTCGACCCGCGTTCGGTCGGCTACGCGCTGGAGACCCAGGGCCGTCCGTACTACGAGGTCCGCGGTCCGGGCAGGCTGCCCAGCGGGACCCTGCTGGCCCACGAGCTCGGCCACCAGTACTTCGGTGACAGTGTGACGCCGAAGCAGTGGAAGGACATCTGGCTCAACGAGGGCTACGCCAGCTACACCGAGTGGCTGTACACGGAGGCGCAGGGCGGCCAGTCCGCCGACGACTCGTTCGACGACACCTACGGCCAGCCGGCGTCGGCGCATGTCTGGGCGCTGCCGATGGCCGACCCGGGCCGCGACAACATCTTCGACGAGGTCGTCTACGACAAGGGCGCGATGACCCTGCACGCGCTGCGCAAGCAGATCGGCGACCAGGCGTTCTTCGACCTGAGCCGCACCTGGGTCACCAAGTACAAGTACTCCAACGCCTCCACCGAGGACTATGTGGCCCTCGCCCAGCAGATCTCGGGCCAGGACCTGACCGCGTTCTTCGCCAAGTGGGCCTACAACCCCGGCAAGCCCTCCCTGTAAGGGAAAACTGCCGCCGATTTTGCGCCTTGAGTAACGGAACGTAACCTCGTTACCGTCCCGTTACTCAAGGTTGGTGGTCAGAATGCTCCGTCATGGTCCTGCGCTGGGCGTCGCCAGCCTCGGTGTCGCGGTGGTCGGGGTCTGGGCGCTGTACCAGAACTCCGATCCGGGGCTTTACCCGCAGATCTCGGCCAACGCCCCGTTCGTCGGGACGGCCGCCTACGGGTACGCGAACGGGACGGCCGGGCTGGCCGCGCCCGCGGCGACCAGGATCGGCGGGCACTCGGCGTCCGAGGTCTCCCAGGCGTACACGGCGGCCCGCGGGCTGGTCGAGCGGGCGGCGCTGACGTCCGCGACCTTCGCCGACAAGCCCACCGCGGCCCCGCTGGCGATCAGGATCTCCCCCGACAGCGCCGAACTGGCCAACAAGACGATCAAGGTGACGGGCGGGATGACCGCCCGTCCCGCCGCGAACGGGCTGAACGTCGACCTGGACTACACGATCGTGTACGCGGTCCAGAAGCCCAAGGCGCCCGGCCGGATCACGCGGCTGACCGCGCACCTCACGGCGACCACGCTCCACTCCCCCGGCAAGGCGCCCGTGGTGGTGAGGCAGGCCGTCACCGGCACCCCGGCGACCTGCGCGGACGGCGTGCTGCTCGCCGACTTCGAGACCGTGGACCTCACCCCGGTCGCGTGCACGACCGGCGGCGAGGCCTGAGCCCGTCCCGCGCCTACTCGTTCCAGTAGCGGTCTTCGCCGTAGATGAAGGCGGCCGCGCCGACGAGGGGGGCGGTCTGGCCGAGCTCCGCCGGAACGATCCGGACGTTCTTCGCGAACTGCATCCGTGCGTGGTTCCGGAAGGTCTCGTCGAGGGGCGTGAACAGCATCGGCCCGGCCTGGGCGAGCCCGCCGCCGATCGCCACCACGTCCAGATCGCAGAGATGGGTGGCCGAGGCGATCGCGATGCCCAGTGCCCGTCCGGCGCGGCGCATCGCGGCGACGGCGATGGGGTGGCCGCGCGCGGCGTCGGCCGCCAGATCCTTCGCGGTGGCGGCCGACTGCTCGGAC
>NZ_BAAGZI010000517.1:0-3410 GCF_054778695.1 Actinocorallia lasiicapitis | reverse complement strand
GCCGCCTGATCGCGGCGTTCGACCGGGGCGCGCCCGCCGCGGCCGCGAGCTTCGGCGGCCGCCCCGCCGAACCGCTGCTGGTCTCCCGTGAACTGTTCGGACGTCTGGCGGAGTTCGCCGAGGACGACACCGCGCCGCGCGGCTTCCTGCACTCCGCCGGGGTCGGACCGGTCGAACTGGTGCCCTGCGACGACATCGCCGCACCCCACGACCTGGACGAGGCCGCCGATCTCGAGGCGTTCCGGAGCCCGCCCGGCGGATGATTCGCCGATGATCGCCGCGGTGTGGGAGATTGACGTCATGCGCGGCGGATTCCCCCTGATTCCCAGTGTCCTCGCGGCCGCGGTCGCCCTGGCCGCCGGGCTCTGGCCCGCCCTGCGGGTGACCGCGCTCGACGGCCTCGACGGCGCCAAGACGATGCGCGAGACCTCCGCGGTCTTCGCCGACCGGACGTGGGAGAAGCCCGCGCCCGGCTCCTACACGCCGCCCGCCGCGCCGGCCGACGGGCTGCCCCCGGCCATCTCCCGGATCGAGACCCAGGACAAGGTCGTCTTCCTGACCATCGACGACGGCTACGACTACGACGCGGAGTTCGTCCGGATCGTCCGGGAGGAGAAGGTCCCCATCATGACCTTCCTGACCACGACCTATGTGCCGCAGCACGGCCCGTACTTCTGGGCGTTGAAGCACGCCGGTTCGGCGATGGAGAACCACACCGTCCGGCATCCGAACCTGCCGGGGCTCGGCTACGAGGGGCAGAAGGCGCAGATCTGCGGGGCGTCCGACACGATCGAGCAGTCCTACGGCCGCCGTCCCACCCTGTTCCGGCCGCCGTTCGGCGCCTACAACGACCTCACCCGCAAGGCGGTGGGAAAGTGCGGGATGAAGGCCGTCATCATGTGGTCGGCGGAGTACTGCAACGGAACTACTTCCTGCTCGCCGACGAAGAAGCTCGACGACTTCGTGCGCGGCGACGGCGGCACCGGCTACCGGCCGGGCGACATCATCCTGATGCACTACCGGGCCGGTCTCGGCGGCCAGTTCGCGAAGCTCCTCGCCTCGATCAGGGAGGCCGGTTTCCGGCCCGCGGCGCTCCAGGAGTACCTGCCGGAGGCGCTCGGCGGGAACGCGTCGATGCCGTAACGGAGAATTCCAGTACGGACACGGTGCGTAGCGTCTAGGGTCGTTCTCAGCCGGTGGGGCAGAGGTCTCTCGCTCCCCGAAACCTCCCTGGGTGCCCCACCGGTCACTTCTCGTCAGATGCCGCGCATCCGCAGGACCTGCAGCGCCAGATTCAGGTTGAGCTGGAGATGCGGGTCCTCGGTGAACGGGCCGAGCAGCCGTTCCAGCTTGCCGATCCGGTAGCGCAGCGTGTTGTAGTGGAAATGCAGCCGTCGCGCCGTCTCGGCGACGTTCAGGTTGGTCTCCAGCAGCACCTGCAGGGTGCGCCGCAGGTCGGCCGATTCGGGATCGGCGTCGGTGGCCAGCTCGCCGAGGGTCTCCGAGACGAACGCGTGCAGCTCGCCGGTGTCCTCGACCAGCGACAGCAGCCGGTAGACGCCGAGCGAGTCGAACGGCGCGACCTCGCCGGGGCCGTGGAGCTGGCGGCCCACCCGGACGGCCTTGCCGGCCTGGTCGTAGGCGTCGGGCAGTTCGGCGGGCTTGGTCGCGGGACGGCTGATCCCGGTGGTGAACACGAGCCCCTCGGCGGTCTTCACCTCGCGGACCATCCCGTGCACCAGTTCCTGGACGTCGCCGCCCGGCGGCACCCCCAGCACGGCGACGGCCTCGTGCGCGAACGCGGCGACGGCGGCGGAGCGGTCACGGCAGCGGACGGCGCCCGTCCAGGCGGCGGCCATCCGCTCCTGCGCGGACTTCGCGCCCTCCTCGTCGTCCTGCTCCAGATCGAGGGAGGCGACCAGCACGACCACGGGACGGTCGAGATCCCAGCCGAACCCGGCGCAGTGGCCGACGACCCGGTCGTCGTCGCCCGCGCGTCCGGCGAGCACGTCGCGCAGGAAGTCGGCACGGTACTTGGACTCGACGGCCGCGACGGCCTGCTGCTTGGTCAGCACCAGCGCCGCGACGGTCGCGGCACGTTCCAGAATGCCGACCTCGGTCTCCGACAGGCTGCCGCCGGGGCAGTACGCGGCGATGACGCCCTGGTCGAGCCCGCCCGCCGCGATCGGCACGACGACCCTGTCGCCGTGCAGCCCGTGCCCGGCGTGGCCTTCGAGCCAGTCCTGGAGCTCGTCGAGATCGGCCCGCGGCCCTGACGCGGCGAGCAGCCGCTCGTCGTCGTCGAGTGCGAGCACCGCGCCTTCCAGCAGGACGGCCAGCTCATCGCAGACCTCCTGGAGCCCGCCGCCGCACAGCACGATCTGGACCAGCGCCCGGTGGACCTCCTCGGTGCGGGCGAGGATCGCGGCCTGCCGGTTGAGGATGTCGGTGAGCACCTGGTTGAGGATGTCGTCGAAACCGACGTGCTCGGGGAGCTGGATCAGCGGGAAGCCGAGCCGGTCGGCCTGGGCGAGCATCTCGGCGGGCAGTTCGTCAAGATATGCCCCCGGCTTCACGGCGAGCGCGGCGACGCCCCGCTCGTTCAGGCCCGCCACGAGGTGGCCCAGCGCGGCCGGCCGGTTGCGCAGCGGATATCCCGTCGTCAGCAGCAGCTCGTTGGGTTTCACCCAGGCCAGGACGTCCGGGACCTCCATCACGTTGAGGCGCTGCACGATCCGGCCGAGCCCGTCGGCGCCCGCCATCAGCTTGGCCTCGGCCAAGGTGGAGACGCCCAGGACCTCACTGACGGGCAGCCCGTAGGTGAGGGTTCCGGTGCTCGCCAGCCGGAGCCGGGGCGGGACCGTGTGGGTCTCGCCGGAGCGGCGGGCCCAGAGATCGGACTGCGGAGATCGTGCGGGGATATCCATGACGTGAACAACCCTCACAAGAAAGACGAAGAAAGACAAGTCCTCTTGGCAACTTCTTCCATACGGCGATCTTGGTGTTCAGGGTTAACGTCCAGCCAACGCGAACCCAACGGAGGGCCTTCCGGTGACCATTCCCCAGCTGATCATGGCTGAGTCCTGCCAGGAACCGACCCGCACGCCGGTCCCCGGAGCGGCGAGCCTGGCGGTACGGGAGGCGGTCGAGCGACCCCGCAGGGCCGCCAAGGTGATCGCGGTCTTCCCCTCCTCGGTATACCTGCAGCTCAAGAGCGGAAACGAGCCGCGCGTCGTCGCGCTGGTCGGCTCGGAGTCGCTGGTCCGCCCGGCCAACGCGATCGTGGTGCCCGGCACCGGACGGCTGAACGGCCCGTTCGCCGGGGTCCGCGAGGGCGACGACGGCTGGATCGGCGACGGCTACGCCGAGGCGGGCACGCTGCGCGTCCGGGTGAAGCGCTGGTGGGACCC
>NZ_BAAGZI010000516.1:0-3413 GCF_054778695.1 Actinocorallia lasiicapitis | reverse complement strand
CGGGCCCGCTCCGCGCGCTGCTGGGCGTCCGGGTCGAGGAGCCGTGGCCGATCCCCGACGGCCGGACGCAGCCGCTCGACGACGGCACCGCCGCCACTCTCTGGTCGGAATGGATCACCCCGGACGCCGCCGAGACCCTGGCCCGCTACTCCGGCGGCCCCCTCGACGGCCGCGCCGCGATCACCCGCCACGGCCGCGCCACCTATCTGAGCTGCCTCCCCGACGATCTGTCCCCGACCCTCGACCCGGTCCTGACCAGGGCGGGCCTGAACACCGGCCTCCTTCCCGAAGGGGTCGAGACCTGCCGCCGCGGCGGCCATCTGTTCCTGCTCAACCACGGCGACGAGCCCCGGCTCGTCGCCACCCCGCACGGCCCCGTGGCCCTCCCGGCCAGGGACGCCGTCGTGATCCCGCGAGGAGAATCGTGACCCACCCGTACATCCCGAACGCGGATCCGCGGATCCGCGCCGCGATGCTCGCGGAGATCGGCGCCGCCGACGTCGCCGAGTTCTACGCCGACATCCCGGCCGACCTGCGGCTGGACCGGCCGCTCGAGCTGCCCGCCCCGTTCGTGGACGAGCCGTCGCTGGCCCGCCATCTGCGCGGCCTGCTCGACGCCAACACCGACACGGTCCAGGCGCTGAGCTTCCTCGGCCACGGCTGCTACCCGCACCATGTGCCGGCGGTCTGCGACGAGGTCAACGGCCGCAGCGAGTTCCTGACGGCCTACGCGGGCGAACCGTATGAGGACCACGGCCGCTTCCAGGCCCTCTTCGAGTACACGTCCATGATGGGCGAGCTGCTGGAGATGGACGTGGTGAACGTCCCGGTCTATGACGGTTTCCAGGCCACCGGCACCGCCCTGCGGATGGCCGCCCGCTACACCGGCCGCAGCAGGATCCTGCTGGGCAGCGCGGTCGCCGGCGACAAGCTCAGCAAGCTCCGCGACTATCTCGCCCCCGAGATCGTGCTGGTCGAGGACGGCCCGCTCGACGAGACCTTCGCGGCCCTCTACCTGGAGACCCCCGACGTCCACGGCGTCGTGGAGACCCGCGGCCGGGAGCTCGCCGACCGGGCGCACGCCGCAGGAGCGCTCCTGGTGGTCTCCACCGATCCGATCAGCCTCGGCGTGCTGGCGCCGCCCGCCTCCTACGGCGCGGACCTCGTCTGCGGCGACATCCAGTCGCTCGGGATGCACCAGCAGTACGGCGGCGGCCAGGCCGGATACATCGCCACCCACGACGAGCCGCGGCTGGTCGCGGAGTTCCCGTCGCGGCTGTTCGGCATCGCCCCGACGCGCGTGCCCGGCGAGTACGGCTTCGGCGACGTGTTCTACGACCGCACCTCCTTCGCCGTCCGGGAAGAGGGCAAGGAGTGGGTCGGGACGGCCGCCGCCCTCTGGGGCATCACCGCGGGCGTCTACCTCGCGCTGATGGGCCCGGACGGGATGCGCGAGCTCGGCGAGACGATCCTCGCCCGCACCCGCTACGCCATGACCGCCCTGCGGGACGCCGGCGCGACGGTCCTGGAGCCCGACGCGATCCACTTCCGTGAGTTCGCCGTCGAGGTCCCCGACGCCCACGCCCTCCTCGCCGCCCTGCGCGCCCGGAACATCTTCGGCGGCGTCGCCCTGACCGACCGCGTGATCGTGGTGTGCGTGACCGAACGCCACGATCCCGCCGACA
Organism: Actinocorallia lasiicapitis; assembly: GCF_054778695.1. Lineage (NCBI taxonomy): Bacteria > Bacillati > Actinomycetota > Actinomycetes > Streptosporangiales > Thermomonosporaceae > Actinocorallia > Actinocorallia lasiicapitis. The sequence continues at coordinate 1,728 of NZ_BAAGZI010000516.1, read as the reverse complement.
TCGACCTGCTGGCCCAGGCCGTCAAGGAGGCCCTGTCATGAGTGCGCACGCCGAGCCGTTCGCCGAGCTCCCGATCGCCCCGAAGCCGCCGTTGCGCCGCTTCCACCAGGCCCGCTGGGACGAGCCGGTCATCTTCGAGCTGTCGGTGCCCGGCCACCGCGGGATCGCGGTCCCGCCGCCGAAGGCGCCGCGCGTTGAGCTCCCCGAGGGCGTGGGTCGGGCGACGCCGCCCGCACTGCCCGAGCTCGCGCAGCTCCATGTGCTCCGCCACTATCTGCGGCTCTCCCAGGAGAACCTGGGCGTCGACCTCAATGTGGACGTCGGCCAGGGCACCTGCACGATGAAGTACAGCCCGAAGATCAACGACACCTTCGTCCGCGATCCGAAGATCGCCGAGCTGCATCCGCTCCAGCCGGAGGAGTCCGTGCAAGGCGTCCTGGAGATCTACTGGCGGCTGGAGCAGATCCTCAAGGAGATCTCCGGGATGGCGCGGGTCTCGCTCCAGCCCGGCGCGGGCTCCGCCGCGATCTACGCCAACATCGCGATGATCCGCGCGTTCCACGCCGCCAACGGCGAGGCCGGGCAGCGCGACCAGGTCATCACCACGATGTTCTCCCACCCGTCCAACGCGGCCTGCGCCAAGGTCGCCGGCTACGAGATCATCACGCTGATGCCGGACGCCGACGGCTATCCCGACCTGGAGGCCCTGCGCGCAGCCGTCGGCCCCCGCACCGCCGCCCTGCTGATCACCAACCCGGAGGACACCGGGATCTTCAACCCGCGGATCCGCGAGTTCGTCGAGCTGATCCACGGGGTGGGCGGGCTGGCCTGCTACGACCAGGCCAACGCCAACGGCATCCTCGGCATCACCAGGGCCCGCGACGCCGGTTTCGACCTCTGCCACTTCAACCTGCACAAGACCTTCTCCACCCCGCACGCCTGCGGCGGTCCCGCGGCGGGCGCGTGCGGGGTCTCCGAACGCCTCGTCCCGTTCCTGCCGGGCCCCGTCGTCGACCGCGCCGACGGCCGCTACACCCTCACCGTCCCCGACCGGACGGTCGGCAAGATCCGCCCGTTCCTCGGGGTGACCCCGAACGTGGTGCGGGCCTACGCGTGGGTGATGGCCCTGGGCGGTGACGGTCTGCGCCAGGTCGCCGAGACGGCCGTCCTCAACAACAACTACCTGATGCACAAGGTGCTCCAGATCCCCGGCGCCTCGGTGCCGTGGCCGGACAAGCGCCGGGTCGAGCAGGTCCGCTACTCCTGGCGGGAGCTGGCGGAGGAGACCGGGGTGCACTCCGAGGAGATCGGGGTGCGCGCATCGGACTTCGGTGTGCACTACTGGACCAGCCACCACCCCTACGTGGTGCCGGAGCCGTTCACACTGGAGCCCACCGAGTCCTACTCCCGCGAGGACCTCGACGAGTACGCCGCGATCCTCGCCCACGTCGCCCAGGAGGCGCGCGACGATCCCGACCTCGTCCGGAACGCCCCCTACAACCAGACCATCCACAAGATCGACCCGACCCCGCTGGACGACCCCGCCCAGTGGGCGCCCACCTGGCGCGCCTACGTGAAGAAACACCTGAAGTGAGAGTCGGGCTGATCGTGAACCCCGTCGCGGGGCTCGGCGGAACCGCCGGGCTCAAGGGCAGCGACGGTCCCGCCGTCCAGGCCGAGGCCCTGGCCCGCGGCGCGGTGCCGAGGGCGGGGGAGCGGGCGACGGCC
>NZ_BAAGZI010000515.1:0-3433 GCF_054778695.1 Actinocorallia lasiicapitis | reverse complement strand
TCGAGCGGCGCGCCGAGCGCGATCGCGACGCCGGCCACGGCGGCGGCGTTGAGCGCGTTGTGCCGGCCGGGGACGTTCAGCACGACCGGGTGCTCCGCGGCATCGAGCGCCAGGGTGAAGGTCGAGCCGAGGCCGCGCGGCGCGAAGTCCGCCACCCGGACGTCAGCGTCTTCGGCGACCCCGTAGGTCAGCACCCGCAGATCGCCGGGGAGGCCCTCGACCAGCTCGCGGACGACCGGGTCGTCGATCCCGGCGACCAGCACGCCGCCCGGTTCGACCCGGTCGATGAACTTCGCGAAGTTCTGCTTGACCTCGTCGAAGCCGCTGTAGTTGTCGAGGTGGTCGGCCTCGATGTTGGTGATGACGGCGACGCGCGGGCTGTACATGAGGAAGGAGCCGTCGCTCTCGTCGGCTTCGGCGGCGAAGACGTCGCCGGTGCCCTCGTCGGCGCCGAGCCCCGTCGTGACGAGCTGGCCGCCGATGCAGTAGGACGGGTCGAGCCCGGCCTCCTGGAGCGCGACCGTCAGCATCGAGGTCGTGGTGGTCTTGCCGTGGGTTCCGGCGACGGCCACGGCCCGCCGGTCGGCCATCAGCGCGGCGAGCGCCGCCGACCGGTGCAGGACCCGCAGGCCGCGGGCGCGCGCGGCGGCCAGCTCGGGGTTGGTCTCGCGGATCGCGGTGGAGACGACGACGGTGTCGGCGTCGCCCAGGTGGGCGGCATCATGGCCGACGAACACCTTCGCGCCGAGCTCGGCGAGCTGGCCGAGCAGGTCGGAGTCCTTCGCGTCGCTGCCGGAGACGGCTATCCCGCGCTTCAGCATGATCCGGGCGATCCCGGACATGCCCGCACCGCCGATGGCGATGAAGTGCACCTTCCCGAGCTCGGCTGCGGGGACCACGTCGACAGGGCTGACGAGACTCACTTTGCGGACTTACCTTCCGGCGCGGACGACTTCGAAGACCATGGAGGCGAGCGCGATGTCGGCGTCGCGGCGGCCCATGCTGGCGGCGGCCTCCGACATGCGGGCGACGGTGTCGGCGTCGCGCAGGATCGGCAGCAGGTTCTGGCTGATCCACTCGGGGGTGAGCGCACCGTCGTCGACGAGCAGGCCGCCGCCCGCGTCGACGATCGGCTTGGCGTTGAGCGCCTGCTCGCCGTTGCCGATGGGCAGCGGCACGTAGACGGCGGGCAGCCCGACCGCGCTGAGCTCGGCGCAGGTCATCGCACCCGCGCGGCACATCGCGACGTCGGCGGCGGCGTAGGCGAGGTCCATCCGGTCGCAGTAGGGGATGGTGACGTACTGCGGCTGGCCGGGACGTCCGGGCTGGGGCTCTTCGGTGTTCTTCTGGCCGACGATGTGCAGGACCTGGATCCCGGCGGCACGGAAGGCGGGCGCGGCGGCGGTGGCGGCGCGGTTGATGGAGCGCGCGCCCTGCGAGCCGCCGAAGATGAGCAGCGTGGGCAGGTCGGAGTCGAGCCCGAAGTAGCTGCGGGCCTTGTCGCCGACGGCGAGCCGGTCGAGCTGCGCGATCTGCTGGCGGATCGGGATGCCGACGAACTTCGCGTGCGGCAGGGTCGAGTCGTGGTGGGAGACGGCGACGTGCTGGGTGAAGCGCGCGCCGAGCCGGTTGGCCAGGCCCGGCTTGGGGTTGGCCTCGTGCACGATGATCGGGACGTGCCTGCGGCGCGCCGCCAGGTAGCCGGGGGTCGCGACATAGCCGCCGAACCCGACCAGGATGTCGGCGCCGGTCCGGTCGAGGACCGCGGCGGCCGCGTTGATCGCGCCGTTGAGCCGTCCCGGCACGGCCAGCAGCCGCGGGGTCAGGGTCCGCGGCAGCGGGACGGGCGGGATCAGCGCCAGCTCGTATCCGCGCTGCGGGACGAGGGTGGTCTCCAGTCCGCGTTCGGTGCCCAGACAGGTGACCTGCACGGAGGGGTCCAGGCGGCGCAGCGCGTCCGCCAGGGCGAGCGCGGGCTCGATGTGACCGGCGGTTCCACCGCCGGCTAGGACAACCCTCATCACGCGCAACCTTTCTCAGGGGGTCAGCGTCGGCCGAGACCCAGCCAGCTTAGGCCCCGGGCCATCGGTCCGGGACCGCGCGCCGCGAGCGCTTGACGGGCTCCCGGTTCGCGCTTGGCGAACGCCAGCAGCATCCCCAGGCCCAGGAGCGTCGGGATGAGCGCGGAGCCGCCGTAGGACACCAGCGGAAGCGGAATGCCCGTAATGGGTAGGACACGAATAACGGCCCCGATGTTCACGATGGCCTGCACCACGATCCACGCGGTGACGCCCGCGGCGGCCAGCCGCATGAACGGGTCGCGGACGCGCCGGGCGATCCGCAGCCCCGCGTAGGCGAGCAGGCCGAACAGCCCCAGCACCATCAGCGTGCCGATGAGGCCCAGTTCTTCGCCCACGACCGCGAAGATGAAGTCGGTGTCGCCGTGCGGCAGGTACTGCCACTTGAACTTGCCCTCGCCCAGGCCCGTCCCGAAGATCCCGCCGGAGCCGATCGCGCGGACGCCCTGGTTGCCCTGGTAGTTGCCGCTGAGCGGGTCGCCGGACGGGTCGAGGAACCCGGTGAGGCGTTTGAACCGGTACGGCTCGACCACGATGAGGATCGCGGTCAGCATCCCGATCAGGCCCATCATCCCGGTCAGCAGCCGGGCCGGGGTGCCCACGACCCACAGCAGCATCAGGAAGACGGTGAACAGCACGAGGGTCGTGCCCAGGTCGTCGCCGAGCATGACCAGCAGGACGACCAGGGCGGTGCCCGGCATCAGCGGGATCAGGAGCTGCTTCCAGTCGTTGAGCATCCGGAGCTTCTCCTTGCGGGCCAGCAGGTCCGCGCCCCACAGCACCAGGCCGAGTTTGGCCGGTTCGGACGGCTGGAGCCGCAGCCCGCCGCCGAAGTCGATCCACCGGGTCGCGCCGTTGACGTTGGTGCCGAGCCCCGGCACCAGGACCAGCGCGAGCGCCAGCACCGACAGCAGCAGGACGGGGTAGGCGAGCACCCGGAACGCGCGGACGGGCAGCCGGGCGGTGAGCGCCATCAGCGGCAGCCCGATCGCCACCCAGGTGACCTGCTTCAGCAGCAGGGTGAACGGTGAGCCGGTGTTGTTCAGCTGCACCACGTAGGAGGCCGACAGCACCATGGTGAGGCCGAGCGCCAGCAGCAGCATCGAGCAGCCGAGCACCAGGTAGTACGAGGTCAGCGGGCGGTCCAGAAGGTTCAGCGCCCCCGCGATCTGCGCGCGGGGGCTGAACCTGGGCTCCTGCTCCGCCGGGACCCCGTCGGCGACCGTCACCGGCCGTCGGCCGCGCGGCGGTGGACGGCCGCGGCGAACAGGTCGCCGCGCTCGCCGTAGTTGCGGAACATGTCCATGGAGGCACCGGCCGGGGCGAGCAGCACGGTGTCGCCCGGCCGCGCCAGC
>NZ_BAAGZI010000514.1:0-3448 GCF_054778695.1 Actinocorallia lasiicapitis | reverse complement strand
CCTGGAACCGGTCGGCCTCGCGGAGCTGGTCGCGGCCGGGCTGCGGCTGGAGGCCGGGACGGTGCGGCCGTTCAGCGAGGCGGCCGCAGCGCTCGCGGACTTCGCGGGCGGCCACAAGAGCGGGAAGACCGTGCTGGAATTCTGACCGGTATTTCGGAGTGTCGCGGGACGCGTGCGGAGCGTGCGCGGTCTAGAGTGCTGCAGGACGGCGCGGGATCGTGCATGGCGCGCTTCGGTTCCGAGCCTTTGTGAAGGGGGCGTGGGGTGTCCACGCCCCCTTTTTCTCGTGTTTGCTGGAGCCTGTGATGTCCTCTTTGCCCAAGGGTGCCAATGTCCCCGTCCCCGCCTCCTCCGTCCGGGTGGTGCTGAGCTGGGCGTCAGGTCCCGACGCCGACGCGACGGCGCTGCTCCTGGCCGACGGCAAGGTCCGCTCGGACGCCGACATGATCTTCTACAACCAGCCGTCCGACCCGTCGGGCGCCGTCCGGCACGGCGGTAAGCAGACCGGACCGCAGGGGGTCGTCGACACCCTGCTCGTCGATCTGGACCGGGTCGATCCGCAGGTCGAGACGGTCGCGATCGTCGCGTCCGCCGACGGCGGCACGTTCGGCCAGTACCGGGGCCTGCACGTCGCGGTGCTCGACGCCGCCTCCGGCGCGGAGCTCGCCCGGTTCGAGCCCACCGACGCCACCACCGAGACCGCGTTCGTGCTCGGCGAGCTGTACCGCCGTCAGGGCGCCTGGAAGTTCCGGGCCGTCGGCCAGGGGTACGCTACCGGTCTGGCCGGGCTCGCCACCGATTTCGGGATCTCCGTCGACGACGCCGCGCCGACCCCGCCGCCCGCCCCGCCCGTCAGCCTGTCCAAGGTGACGCTCACCAAGCAGGCGCCGTCGGTGTCGCTGACCAAGCGCGGGGCGACCTCCGGCACGATGCGCGTCAACCTCAACTGGCGTGCCCAGGGGCTCGGCAAGCTCGACCTCGACCTGTGCTGCATGTGGGAGCTCCAGGACGGCCGCAAGGGCATGATCGACCCGCTGGCCAAGCAGTTCGGCTCCCTCGACGCCCCGCCCTACCTGCTGCTGGACGCCGACGACCGGACGGGCGCCCGCGCCGAGGGCGAGAACCTCACCATCAACCTGTCGCACGGTTCCGCGTTCCGCCGGCTGCTCGTCATGGCCGTGATCTACGAGGGCGCCGACAGCTTCGCCGGGCTCGGCGCGGTCGTCACGCTGGAGCCGCAGGGCTCCCCGCCGATCGAGATCTTCCTGGACGAGTGCGACGTGCCGAAAGCCCGCACCGCGGTCATCGCCCGGATCGACAGCGTCAACGGGGAACTGGTCGTCAACCGTGAGGCCCGCTACTACGCCACCAAGGGCCGTAAGGGCGGTAAGCAGCTCGCCGACGAGGACTACGGTTTCGGTTTCCGCTGGACGGCCTCCAGCGGCAAATGACCCCTGGGACAATCTCCGGGTGGCCGGTTACGAGATCGAAGATCAGCTGAGGGCGGCGGGCGCCCGCACCATCGCGGGCGTCGACGAGGTCGGCCGCGGCGCTTGGGCGGGCCCGCTGCTCGTCTGCGCCGCGGTCACCGACTTCACCGAGCCGCCCGTCCTGCCCCGTAAGAAGCGGCCGGTGCGGTTGACGGACTCCAAACTGCTCACCGCGGCGCACCGTGCGGCGTTCGCGGAGCTGCTGCCGGGATGGCTGGCGGGCCACGGTCTCGGTTGGGCGTCGGCCGCGGAGATCGACGAACTGGGCATGACGGCGAGTCTGCGCCGGGCCGCGAACCGCGCGCTGGCGGCGCTGCCCGTCCGGCCGGACGTGGTCCTGCTGGACGGCGCCCACGATTTCCTCGGCCATCCCTGGCGGGTGCGGACCGAGGTCAAGGGCGACCAGCGGTCGCTGTCGATCGCGGCGGCGTCCGTCCTGGCGAAGGTGGCCAGGGACCGGCACATGGCGGAGCTCGGCCACCCCGAGTACGGGTTCGCCGACAGCGCCGGGTACCCGTCGCCGCAGCATCAGCGGGCCCTCGCCGAGCACGGGCCGACCGCGCACCACCGGCTCTCCTGGTCCTACCTCGACGATCTTCCGCGGTGGCGGCATCTGAAGAGGCACCGCGACCCCAACGCCGGTGAGGGCCAGCTCAGCCTGATGTGAGTCAGGCGAGCGCCGGGTAGAGCGCGGGTTCGCCGCGGACGGCCGCCCAGTAGCGGTCGCCGAACGACCAGTGCCAGAACTCGGTCGGGTAGTTGACGAACCCCGCCTCCGACAGCGCCTTGACGAGGACGCCGCGGTGGTGCGCCGCCTCGGCCGGCAGACCGGTGGCGTCGGTGTAGGCGAGGCTCGGCGCGCCCGCGTCGTCGTACCCGTTGACCTCGGACCCCAGATCGAGCTCGGTGCCGTCGCCGGTCGCCAGGGTCAGGTCGACGGCGGCGCCGGTGCTGTGCGGCGCGACCTCCGGCGGCGCCACATACCGGCTGGCCATCCGCTGGACGTGCGCGGCGGGCCACTCCGGGTGCGCGATCCGCAGGTCCTTCGCGTACTCCTCGAAGTACCTGGTCTGCAGGGCGAGCGGCCGGTGGCCCTCGACCAGCAGGAACCGGGTGCCGTCGGGGAGCAGCGACTCCGCCTGGACGAGCCGTTCCGCCACGCCCGAGCGCAGCAGCGGGTAGGACGCGCCGTCGCCGGACTTGCGGTGGTCCAGCAGCAGTCCGAGCTCCCTGACGTCGACCAGGGGTTCGGTGCTCTCGCCCACCGGAACGTCCGCCACCCGCGCGTCGGACATCAGCAGAATCTCGTCCATTCTCCTATTTTGGCAGGTCACCCTGGCGGAGCCGGGCCCCGGGCGGCTCCCAGCGCCGATGCCCGTACTTTTCCGACGACACGTAGGAAACAGGCTTTCCTCCTGTTTCCGGCCGCGGTCAAGCGATCCGGTGGAGAGATCTTGCGTTTCCTGACGGACTGACGGCGTCCGGTACTGGACTCGGGGCCGACAGCAAGTAAGGCTGTCGGTTCAATGGGAGTGCTCGGAGGTACGCGCGCCCGTCCGCCACGAGGAGCGGCACGGGATCTGTTCGAACGCATGCAAGCCGGATATTTTCGGATCCATTCAGGCATCAGGCGTTCGACGGGAATCTTCGTCCTGGCGGTGACCGTCGCGCTGGCCGTCGTCGCGGATCTGCCGGTGCTCAGTGCCCTGGCCGGTGCGCTCGTCCTGCTGGTGGTGGTGGATCTGACGCTTCGGTCCCCGGCCGGGGTGGCCGTGCTGGTGGTGGTGACCGCCTGGCTGGCCGCCGTCGTGCCGTTGGCGCGGCTGTTCCCCGATCCCGCGCACCAGGGGATCGGTCTCGCGCTGCTGGCGCTGCCCGTCGCGGTCGCCGCGCTCTGGCTCAGCGGGTACGCGCCCTGGCGCAGCGCGCTGATCGCGCTGCTCTTCGCCGGGGCGGCG
>NZ_BAAGZI010000513.1:0-3463 GCF_054778695.1 Actinocorallia lasiicapitis | reverse complement strand
GGCGCCGGGGACCGCGGCGAAGCCGGTCGCGTCGCGGGACGACAGGCCGTCGAGGGGGGCGGCGAACAGGATCGAGGGGCGCGGCCCTTCGGCGGGGACGGCTCCGGCGAGCGCCGCCGACGGGACGGCCGCGACCAGCTCGGCCACGTTCAGGGCCTCGTTGCGCAGATCGGTCTGCTCGACGGCCTGACGGGCGGCCGACCTCAGCACGTCGAGCGGTCTGATCTGGCTGAGCGGCGGCATGAGCTGGGCGGGCAGCAGCAGGGTCGCGGCCAGCCTGATGTCGGATTCGAGCCGGTCGCGGATGCCGGGCCGCGCCACCCGGAAGATCGCGGAGCTACCGTCGTCGAGGACGACCTTGTGGAGCTGGCTGAGCGGCGAGACGGCGAGCGGCTCGCAGTCCAGGGAGGCGATCCGGCCGGGGAAGTCGCGGCGGAGCACCCGCCAGACCGTGTCGGCGCTGAGCGGAGCGGGTACCACGGGACGGTCGCGCAGCTCGTCGACGAGGAAGCCGGGGGCCATCCCGTCGGACTGCTCGATCAGCCGTGCCACCTCGGCCGCCGACGGGCCGAGCACGGCGAGCTGCTCGCGCAACCACCCCGACACCAGGTCCTTGGGCGCGGCGCCGAGGCCGCCGGTGAGCAGCCTGGCCGCCCAGCGGGCCTGGCCGAGCGGCAGCGCGAGGGCCTGACGGGCCGTGTGGACCAGCGGGATCCGGCCCGGACGGGTCCAGTCCGCGGCCTCCAGGGCGAGGAGCTCGTCACGCGTCGTCATGGCCCCGAGCCTAGATCGCGTTCGGCGTGACCTGCAACATATCGACACGTTTGTTGCAATGAACTAACTTCCACGGAGGACCCCACGAAAGGGAACACTTATGATCTTCCGCGGACCGTATGCCGACGGCCCCACCGCGAGCGATCTGGAGGTCGACGCCCCCGCGCTGCGCGGTTTCGGCCCGCGCGACCTGGGCCGGCTGATCGTGATCGCCGCGGTGATGACCGTCAGCATCGGCTCCGCGGTCCGGCGCGGCAAGAAGGGCAAGGGCGTCTGGGACGGGGTCGTCACGGGGTTCGAGCGGCTCGGGCCGACCTTCGTCAAACTCGGCCAGCTCATCGCCTCCTCCCCCGGCCTGTTCCCCAAGCCGCTCGCCGACGCGGCGCTCCGCTGCCTGGACGAGGTCCCGCCGATCGACCCCGAGGCCGCGCTGGCCGCGATCCGCGAGGACCTCGGCGACCCCGACGAGATCTTCAAGTCGTTCGACCGCACCCCCCTTTCGGCGGCCTCCATCGGCCAGGTGCACGCCTGCGTCCTGCGCGACGGCCGGGAAGCGGTCGTCAAGGTGCAGCGGCCGGGAATCCGCGACCGGATGGCCCGCGACCTGCGGCTGGCGCATCTGCTGGCGCGCGCCGCCGAACGGGTCACGGTGCACGCGCGGCGCGTCAAGCCGACCGCGATCATCGAGGATCTGCACGCCGTCACCTTCCAGGAGCTGAACAGCGCCCTGGAGGCGCAGCGGCAGCACGAGTTCCGCGAGAACCTGCACCGGTTCGGCGACAACACGATGGTCACCGCCCCGGAGATCTACTGGGACTACTGCGCGCCGCGCGTGATCTGCATGGAACGCATGTACGGCACCCCGTTCGACGAGTCGGCCGCGCTGCGCGAACGCGGCCTCGACGGGCCCGAGCTGCTGCGGCACGGCGTCAAGGCGTGGGCCGAGGCGTGCCTGATCCACGGGCTGTTCCACGGCGACGTCCACGCGGGCAACCTGTGGGTGCTGGACGACGGCCGCACCTGCTACCTCGACTTCGGGATCATGGGCCAGCTCGACCCCGACTGGCAGCAGCTCCTCAAGGACTTCTTCTACACCGCGATGTTCGACCTCGACTTCACCCGGATCGTCAAGGGCTACCGGCGGCTCGGGATCATCCCCGAGAGCATCGGCACCGACGCCGAGATCGCGATGCGGATGCAGCTCGTGTTCGGCCCGCTGCTGCGGACCGGGCTGAAGAACGTCAGCCTCGGCAAGACCATCGTGCTGCTGTTCGACATGGCCAAGCAGTACGAGGCCGAGACGCCGCGGGAGCTCGTCCTGGTGAGCAAGCAGCTCGTCTACTTCGAGCGCTACTCCAAAGAGCTGGCCCCCGACTGGGTCCTGTTCACCGACCGCTCCCTGGTCACCAACATCTTCCCCGACGCCCTGACCGCGTCGGTTTAGCACCTGGCTTCATCGGTTCTTCGCGGGGCGGGCGTCGGCTGACATAGGGCGCATGAAGCACTCCCCCGTCATGCGCACCCTGTCCGCGGTGACGCTCGTGAACACGCTCGGCAACGGCATGTTCATGACCGTCAGCGCCCTCTACTTCACCCGGGTCATCGGCCTGTCCGTCGCCCAGCTCGGGCTCGGGCTGGCGGCCGCCGGGCTCTGCGGCGTGGCCTCGGGCGTGCCGCTCGGGCGGCTGGCCGACCGGGTGGGGGCGCGCCGGCTGCTGATCGTCCTGTTCGTGATCGAGGCGGGGCTGGTCGCGCTCTACCCGCTGGCCGGTTCGTTCCCCGCGTTCCTCGGGCTGGTCTGCGCCGCGACCTTCGTGGAGCGCGGCGCGAACGGCGTGCGGCTCGCCGTCGTCATGATCGCCCTGCCGCCGGACGAGCGGGTGCGGGGCCGGGCGTTCCTGCGCGTCCTCACCAATGTGGGGATGGGCGCGGGCTCCGCCGTCGCGGCGCTGGCGCTGCACGCCGACACCCGGGAGGCCTACACGGCCGTCATCCTCGCCGACGCCGTCACGTTCGCGGTCTCCGCCGTCCTGCTGCTCCGCCTGCCCGTGACACCGCCCGCCCCGGCGCAGGGCAAGGAGGCCCCGGCCCGCGACCCGCTGAAGGACGGCCCCTACCTGCTGATCACCCTGATCTGCGGGGTGATGATGCTCCAAGCGGGCATCCTTGAGGTCGGCCTGCCGCTCTGGATCGCCGACCACACCGACGCCCCGACCCCGGTCGTGGCGGCCGCGTTCGTCCTCAACACGGCGCTGGTCGTGGCGTTCCAGGTCCGGCTGAGCCGGGGCACCGAGCATCCGGCGCGCGCCGCGCGCGTCAACGCCCTGGCCGGTCTGCTGCTGGCCGTCGCGTGCCTCGGCTACGCGCTCACCTCGGGCCGGGGCGCGGTCGCCGCGACCGTCCTGCTGCTGCTGGTCACCGCGGTCTACACGGTCGGCGAGATGCTGACGGCCGCGGGCGGCTGGGCCCTGTCGATGGAGCTGGCCGACGACCGCGCTCCCGGCGCCTACCAGGGGGTCTTCAACAGCGGTTTCACGGCGGGCGTGCTGCTGGCCCCCGCCCTGGTCACCGCGACCGCCCTGGACCACGGCACCGCGGGCTGGGCGTTCCTCGCGGCCCTGTTCCTGGCGACCGGGCGCAGAGGTTCCGGAACGTCGTCGAAGAGTCCGGGCCAAGGTTTCGGGGGGTT
>NZ_BAAGZI010000512.1:0-3472 GCF_054778695.1 Actinocorallia lasiicapitis | reverse complement strand
GTCGCGTTCACCGGCGAGACCCCCGAGCCGCGCGAACGCTGGGAGGAACGGGCGCGCGCCGCGGGGCTCGTCCCGCATCCCCGGGTGACGCGCTCGGTCGCCCTGCTGGTCGCGGCCGACCCCGACACCCTGTCGGTCAAGGCCCGCCGCGCCCGCGTCTACGGCGTCCCGATCGTCACCCCGGCGACGTTCGACCGGCTGCTCGGCCGCTGAACACGTACTGCAGGCCCTCCTCGTCGCAGACCCGTCCGGCCAGCGCCAGCGCACGGTCGATCAGCTCGGCGGGGACGTCGTCGAACAGGGCGGCGTCGTGGACGAGGAAGTCGGGCCCGCGCCCCTCCCGCAACGCGGTGACGGCCAGGCAGAGGTCGAAGCAGAACAGGGTCAGCGCCCGCACCTCGTGGCCGGGCGGCCCGCCGATCACGGGCGAGAACCGGTAGCCCGTCCGGCGCGGTTCGATCGTCAGGGCCGCCGGACGCTCCTCGGCGAACAGCGCGAACGCGTATCCGGCGAACCGGCTGGACACGGCGTTCAGATGGTTTCTGCGGTCGTGCAGATCGGTGCCGACCTGGAGTTCCAGCTCGGCGGAGCGGAGCTGGGCGCTGCGTCCCGCGCCGCTCCACCGGTCGACGACGGCCCGCCGCTCGACCAGTTCGGCGATCCGTCCCTCCAGCCGGGCGAGCCGTCCGACCAGTTCGGTGTGGGCGGCCAGCGCGCCGTCGGCGTGCAGCAGCCGCAGCAGTTCGGCGCGCTCCTCGTCGAGGTCGCGCAGCAGCGCCGAGTCGGCGGCCCGCTCGCGCAGCAGCCGGGCGTGCTCGGACTCCAGATACCGCCGCCGGTTGGCGACCACCGACCGGTGGAACGCGGTCACCTCCGCGAACCGCCGCACCACCAGCTCGGGCAGGGCCGCGCCGACCTCGTCGTAGGCGAGCCGCACATAGTCCGCGTCGGCGCCGTCCTCGCCCGCCAGGGCCTGGTCGAGCTCGCCGAGCCGCCGTCCCGACAGGGCCAGCCGGTCGGTGACCTCGCGGATCTCCCGGCTCAGCGCGTCGGCCCGCTCCAGCTGCCGCCCGTAGGTCTCGGCGACCCGGTAGGCCGCCACCTCCCGGGCGACGGCGTCCCGCTGGAGCTGGAGGGTGCGGAGCTGCGCGTCCAGGTCGCGGCTGCGGCCCAGGGTGAGGCCGAGGATGGAGTCGCGGGCCGCGTGGCGCAGCTCCCGCAGGTTCCGTTCGGTCTCACCGACCTCCCGGACCTTCGCCACCAGATCGACGTCGAGCCCCAGCAGATGGGCGAGCGCCGGCTGGGCGTCCTGGGAGCGCTGCTTGCGGTAGGTGAGGGTCGGTGCGGCCACCCCGCCGGCGGACGGGTCCCGGACGTAATAGGCCATCACCGACCGGAACGACGGTTCGGTGCCGCCGCCCGTCAGGCCGAACAGGCCCGCCCCGAGCCGGGCGCGCAGCCGGATCAGCCGGAGCGCCTCGTCGTCGAGCCACGCCGTCAGCGGATCGCGGGCCGTGCGCCGCACCGTCCGCGCCGCACCGCTGAGGTGCAGGGACAGCGCGAACTCGCCGCCCGCGTAGGCGGCGGAGCGCAGCGGGTGTCCCGGCCGGACGTCCGCGGCGAGCAGCGCGTCGAACAGCCGGACCAGACCGGACGGTCCCGGCAGCACGTTGAGTCCAGGGGAGAACCGGATCGGGGGCAGGTCGGGTAGGTCACTGGTCAGTGAGATCAGCACGGGTCTTCCTCAACTCTCCGTCCCGCTGGTCGACGACGCCGAGCATGTACAGGACGTCGAGGGCCAGGGCGAACCACCAGAAGGGCAGTGCGGAGTCGGCGCCCCGCGCGTCCCGCCAGCGCAGCAGCCGTTCCCAGACCGCGCCGACGCTGCCGGGCCGGTCGAGCTGGAGCAGGATCTGTGCCCCGACGGCCAGGAGGGCCTGGTCGTCGGGGATCGAACGTGAGGGCAGAAGCACGGGGGGCTCCCGGGGGTCAGGACGCGGCGCGCCGGCCGTGCGCCGCGGCGGGCTCGAAGATCTCGCAGATCTCGAAGAAGTGGGTGACGACCATCAGCGCCGCGCTGCGCTGCTGGGCGGGGTCGGCGGTGCCGTCGCCGAACGCCTCGGCGACCAGGTCGTCGCAGAGGGCGTGGAAGACGGCGTCGGGGTCGGGGTAGGCGGCCCGGTGCCCGGCGAACCGGGCCCGGAGGTTCTCCGACACCTGCGCCTGCTCCCCGGGAGAGGCGTGCCGGAAGTAGTAGCGGACGTGCCCGGTGGTCGCCTGGAACCTGGTCAGCAGCTCGGCGACCTCGGGCCCGAACCCGTTGTGCTCGATCTTGCCGAACGCGACCTCGCGCAGCGGATCCAGGTCGAGGGTGAGCCGGGTGCGGGCCAGCGACTCCACACAGCGCGCCAGATAGGTCATGCCCGCCGGATGGTCGGACGGCGGCGAGCCGATGATCGAGGCGAGCCGCTCTCGCGGCAGGAACGCGCACTGGTGCCAGAGCACCTGCGGCGGCCACACCTCGATCTTCACCCTGTCGCCGTGCTGGCGGCGCAGCTCGATCACCGCGCGGGCCGCCATCTCGGGCAGCCCGTTGGCGTTGTTGTGCACGAACGCCCAGCGCTCCATGCTGTCGCCCCAGTACCGCAGGGCCGTCTCGAAGTCGCTGATCACCTTGCGGGTGACGTTGCGCTGGTTGGGGCTGGTGGCGCCGTAGCAGGCGAGCATCAGCCCGCCGACCCAGCCGTCGCAGCCCTTGTCACCCCGGCCGGCGGGGTCGACGGCGAGGAACGCGCCCGGATGGATCGCGTGCATGAGGTCGTTGACGAAGTCCTGCCACTCGAAGCCGGACTTCCGGACGGACAGCGACATGAACTGGCTGTGGAACCAGGCACGGTCCTGCGGTTCGTACACCTTCCACCGTAACCGGCGAAACGCCGAACAAGCCCCGCTGAGCTGCATGTTTCGCGAGAGAACCGGCGCGTGTGAGAACTTAGCGGCATGAGCGAGGACTTGCCGCAGCGACTCTCGGTCGGATACGCCCCGCTGGTCGCCTTGTACCAGCTGCTCGACGCCCGCGACCACGAGCCGGGACGGGCCGCCGGGCGCACCGACTGGGCCGCCCGGCTGACCGCCTTGCGCGTGCTCCGCGACGGCGCCGTTCCCGGTGACGCCGCCGCGCTCGTCACCGCTCTCCTTGAGCCGCAGCGGCGCGACGTCCGGCATTTCGCCGTCTCGACCAGGCCGGAGGCGCTGGCCGGGATCGTCGCGGAGGCCGTCGGGAACGGTGAGCGGGTGCTGCTGTTCGCCGCGCCCGACCGGGTGCCCGACGGGCTGCTCGCCGTGGACGGCCTGCTGCGTCCGGTCGGCCCCCGCTGGGAGGAGGAGCTGCGCTCCCTCCGCCGCGAGCTGCTCATCCTCGACCAGGGGCCCGCCGACCGGGCCGCGCTGGACGCCGTCAGGACGGGCGCCG
>NZ_BAAGZI010000511.1:0-3485 GCF_054778695.1 Actinocorallia lasiicapitis | reverse complement strand
GCGCGCAGCTCGCGCGCCTGGTCGCAGGCGTCGAGGGCGTCGGCGTAGTGGCCGGACCTGAGCTGGATGCGCGCGATGCCGCCGAGCACGGTCGCCATGCCGCGCCGGTGGTCGAGTTCGGCCCACACGGCCAGCGCCGCACGGCTGAAGATCATGGCGTCCTTGACCTGGTCGAGCCTGCGCAGCACCGTCGCCAGCTCCTCCAGCACCCGGGCCTCGCCGCCGCGGTCGCCGATCTGGCGGGACAGCGACAGCGCCTGCTCGAGATGAGTGCGCGCCTCGTGCAGACGGCCGCGCCGCAGCAGCACCAGCGCGATGCCGACCCGCGCGGCGACCTGGCCGCGCGGGTGGTCGATCTCGGTGTGCGCCTGGAGCGCCGGGTGCAGGTGGCGGAGCGCTTCGTCCAGGTCGGCGCAGTCGATGAACAGCCGGCCGAGCCTGATCCGCGCCCAGCCTTCGCCGTGCCGGTCGCCCGCGCCCTTGCACAGGTCGAGGGCCTTGCGGCCGTGGGCGAGCCCGTCGAGGTAGGCGCCGAGCGGGCGGCTGATCCTGGCCAGCACGATGTACGCCCAGGCTTCGCCCCGCCCGTCCTGGAGCTGCTCGCTGATGGCGAGCGCCTGGTAGACGTCGCGTTCGGTGTCGACCCACTGGTGGCGTTCGCAGCGAATGTCGGCGCGGGCGCGCAGCGCGTCGGCCTCGCCGCGCCGGTCGCCGGTCGAACGGAACAGCTCCAGCGCCGACTCCGCGCAGTCCAGCGCCTCGGCGTAGCGGCCCTGCATCCGCAGGCTGGTCGCCAGCCGGACCAGGGCGGTGGCCTCGCCGCGCCGATCGCCAGCCGAACTGTGCAGCTTGCGGGCGTGCTCGGCCCCGGCGAGGGCTTCGGCGTGCCGGTCGAGCACCTGGTAGACGGCCGCGATCTGCTCGTGGACGACGGCCTCGCCATGAGCGTCGCCCTGGTCGGCGAAGACCTGCGCAGCCATCCACTCGTACGCGATCGCCTCGAGGTTCCGGCCGACCGCGAAACTGACGACGCCGAGATGGTGCAGCATGAGCGCGATCGCCTGCTGGTCCGCGACGAGCTGCGCCGACCGCAGCCCGATCTTGTGGATGGCGAGGTTGTCGCGGCCGAACCTCAGCAGTTCGAGCACGTCGTAGCAGGAGTCGGCGAGCCCGTAGGCGACCTGGTGGCGGCCCGTCTCGGCCGCCAGCCGGACGGCGGCGATCAGGCAGCGGCGCTCCCGCTCCAGCCACTCCAGGGCGCTGTCGCGATCACCGGGGCCCGGACGTTCGCCGTCCGGATCGTGGTGCAGGGCGCGCCGGTGCCGGCCGAGGGCGTCGCCGTGGCGCTGCGCCCCGTCCAGGTAGTAGCCGAGCAGCCGGCCGACGGCGTCCTCCCGGTCGGCCTCGTTGTTCTCCAGCCGGACTCTTTCGAGGGCGAAGCCGCGCAGCAGGCCGTGCAGCCGGTACCGGCGTTCCGCGACGTTCACCAGGTTGACGTGGGTGAGGTCGTCGAGCACGTCGGCCGTTCTCGGCACGGGCCAGTCCAGCAGCGCGGCCATCGCCTCGACCGAGAAGTCGGGGCCCGCGGTGAGGGCGGCGAACCGGAACAGCAGCCGGTGGTCGTCGGGCAGCCTGCGGTAGGCGAGCGTGAGCGCCGAACCGAGCCCGGACGCGTCGGGCCGCAGCAGCGGGTCGCGCAGCCCGTCGAAGCCCGGCGCCGCGACGGCCAGGGCCAGCGGATGATGCTCGCAGAGCTGCGCGAGATCGGCGCGGGCCGACTCCGGGGCGTCGGGGGCGATCTTGCCGACCAGCTCGACGGCGTCGTCGTCGGTGAGCGGCCCGAACCGCAGATGCTCGGCGCCCAGCCCCCACAGCGGCTCCGCCGAGGTGACGATCACCGCGCTGGACGGGGTGCGGGGCAGCAGCCGCCGCACCTGGTCGGCGTCGTCGGCGTCGTCGAGGATCAGCAGGACGCCCCGGTCGGCGATCAGCCGCCGGTACAGGTCGGCGAGCTCCTCCTCGCCACGCGGCACTGTCTCCCCGGGCACACCGAGGGCGCGCAGGATGGCGCCGAGGGCCGTGGCGAGCGACCGGCCGCGCAGGTCCACCGAGATCTGGCAGTCGGGGAAGTACTCGGCGAACAGCTTCGCGAACCGGGCGGCGAGAGCCGTCTTGCCCGAGCCGGACGGGCCGTGCAGCACCGCCACTCGCGGTCCGGGACGGCGCAGCAGCAGCTCCCGCAGATGGTTCAGCTCGGCGCGGCGGCCGGTGAAGTTCCGGACGTCGCCCAGCACCCTGGCCGGACGCGGCCAGCCGAGCCCCGACGGCAGCGGCGCGCTCTCCAGCGCCAGGTCGGCGGGGTCGTCGTAGGGGTCGCGGCGGCCGCGCGTCACCGACCACAGGTCGTCGTAGGGCTCGGCGAGATGCCGCAGCCCCTGCACGTCGGCGATGTACCGCCAGTTGGCGCCGAGCAGGCCGCGCTCCCGGAACCGGCTGAGCGTGCGGTTGGTCCTCGACCTGGTCACGCCCGCGTAGCGGCCCAGCTCCTCCTGCGTCAGGCCGATGTCCAGGACGGCGCCGCCCGCCTGGAGCCGGCCGAACCGCGCGGCGAGCTCCACCAGATGGGCGGCGAGCCGCTGGTCGGCGCCCACATCGGGGGACAGGGCCAGGGCGAGCCGCAGCCCTTCGTGGGTGTGCCGGTCGTCCATGGTCCGCAGGACGGTCGAGGCGACCTCCCGGTGCTCCTCGGCGAGCTGCCGGAACCTGGCCTGCGGGATCCGCAGCACCTGCAGCCCGCCCCTGCCCACCCCGACGACGTCCGCGCGCTGCGGATGGCCCGACAGGACGTGCAGCCCCGCGACGTCGCCGGGACCGAGCAGCCCGATCACCGACGACTGGTTGACCAGTTCGGTCCGCCGCAGCTCAAGGGCGTGCCCGGCGCGCAGGATGACGACGTCCTCGGCCAGCACGCTCTGCAGCTGAAGCGTGCTGCGGGCCGCGTAGGTCTCGACCCGGTGCTCGGTGAGCAGCCGCTGCCGGACGTGCGCCGGCAGCCTGTCCCAGAAACACAGTGGAGGCGTCATACCCGCCATCGCACCACGATCGCGCCTACGGGAGTGTGTCAGCGGACTCTTCCGGCCTGTTCCCGAGGGAACATTTCACGGGAACCAGTTGCTCGGCGAGCCGGACGATCGTGTCGTGCCCCTCGACGGCCGTCCGCCAGGGGACGGCCCGCTCGCCGAGCGCGGTGCCCAGCAGATTGCCGGTGATCGCGCCGGTCGAGTCGCTGTCGCCGGAGTGGTTGACGGCCAGGCAGAGCGCGGCGCGGACGTCGCCGGGGTGGGCGAGCGCGCAGTACACCGACATGGCCAGGGCCTCCTCGGCGATCCAGCCCGCGCCGAGACCTTCCAGGATCTCCGCGTTCGGCTCGTCGCGCGGCGCGTCGAGCGCGGCCCGCAGCGCGGCGATGGTCTCGCCCGCGCCGG
>NZ_BAAGZI010000510.1:0-3495 GCF_054778695.1 Actinocorallia lasiicapitis | reverse complement strand
CGCGACCGTCGGGCTGCGGGTGCCGACCTGGGCGGCCGCACCGCAGGGCGCGGCCGACCCCGAGCTCGCGCCCGAACGGCTCGACCTGTGGACCCCGGGAACCATCAACATCATCGTGGACGTGCCCGTCGCGCTGACCGACGCCGCCCTGGTCAACGCCGTCGTCACCGCGACCGAGGCGAAGACCCAGGCGCTCCTGGACGCCGGGTACGACTGCTCCGGCACCGCCAGCGACGCGATCTGTGTCGCGTGCGCGCCCGAAGGCGAGCCGGAACCGTTCGCCGGACCCCGATCGGTGTGGGGCGCACGGCTCGCCCGTGCCGTCCACACCGCCGTGCGCACCGGTGCCCTCGACTACACCACGCGGCTCCGGACGATCGGTTAGTCTCGCAAGACTCTCTGCACGGTGCAGAACGTGACGATTAAGTTAAAGTCACCAGAAGAGGATCAAGAACGACGCCCTGAGGAGCGCCATGACGATCGCCCTGGTGGTGCTGTGCGTGGCGGTCGGGGCACTGGAGCTGTATGCGGGCCGTCAGGCCAAGAACCAGACCCAGGCTTTCGTCGACCGGGTCGAGGAGCTCAACGCCCAGGTACGGCACCAGAACCGGACCCTCGAGGTCACGGGGCAGCAGATCAGCGACGAGCTGTCGGAGGTGCGCCAGCAGGTGCTCCCCGGCATCGACTACCGGGTCCGCCAGCACGGCGGACGGCTCGACGAACTCGCCTCGCTGCTGCACAGGACCGAGGAGTACATCCGGGCGCAGGCGATCCGGCTGCATGAGCTGGAGAAGCAGCGCGACGCCCTCGCCGAGCTGCGCGGCCGCCTCGCCGACATGGAGAACACGCCCGCGCCGATCCCGGTCGTCGCCGGGGCGCTCACCGCGGGCGACAACCGGATCGACGTCGCGCTCCACCGGATCGCCGACCTGGAGCACAACCGCGCGCAGGTGCTGGGACTCCAGCGGGACCTGTCGCAGGCGCTCGAAGAGGTCGAGGTGGTCGTCGCGGACCTGCTCACCTACACCTCGGGCGAGCTGGACCGCGCCATCACCACCTCGATGGACCTGCCCGCCGAGCCGCAGGCGACCGTCGCGGGCTCGCTGATGTCGGCCGACCCCGCGCTCCGCGACGTCCTGGCCGACGTGTACGAGCGGTGCGTCGCCGGCAGCGGTCTGGACGTCCAGTTCAAGCACTCCGAGGAGGGCCTGACCCGCTACTACCTGACCGGGAAGGTCCTGGAGGAGCTCGGCGGCTCCTACACGGCGCTGCTGATCTCGCTGACGATGGACGTCGGCGGGGCGGGGCTGGGGCGGCGGATGCCGAGCGACGAGGCGTCGGTGAAGGCGCTGCTGCGGGCCGTCTACGAGTCGGACGGCGCGGTCGCCCAGATCGGGCCGCTGGTGATCGTCAGGACGGGACGCGGTATGGCGGGCGCCGTGCTGACCCATGTGCAGAGCCAGGAGTTCGAGCGGATGGGCCTGCTCCGGGATCCGGCGGCCGTCGCGGACCGGCTGTCAGTGCTGCCGGCCCATCAGTTCTGGGATCTCACCGCCTGGGCGGCCAGGCCGCCCGCCGGATAGGCCTGGACGGTGACGCCCGTCCCGTTGATCCCGACCAGCAGTCTGGTCAGCGGGCTGCCCGACGCCGGATCGATCTCCACTCCGAGACCCACCCCGGTCTCGGGGTCGAGGAACACGACGTCCTGGAGGGCTTTGGCGGCCCGGACGGCCGGGCCCGCGCTGTCGGCGTCGGCCGGGTCGTAGAGGGTCTGGTAGACCAGTTTCCTGGCGTATCCGGCGAGCGTGGGCGCGTCGACGACACGGCTGCCGATGGCGGCGGCGGGACCGGCGATCGCGATCCCGATGACCCGGCCGTGGTCGCCGCGCACGAAGATCTCGCGTTCCGTCGCGCGGTGGACGGGCCGTTTGTGGAGCTGGAGCCCGAATCCCGAGCCGTTGACGAACACCGGCACCTGGAGGACCGCGGGCCGGTCGGAGACCCAGACCTCGCCGATCGACGTCGTGCGGCCCGGCAGGAACACCTCCAGGCCCTTCACGAGCAGCTTCCAGACGGCCTTGCCCGCCAGCTCGGCCCGGAAGCTCTCATCCCCTCCGGACCGGCCAGATCCGAGCCCGCCGGCCGACACATGCCCCATGGTCACCATCGTGCTGGCCGAAGGCCGCTCCGCACAAGAGTTTCGTGACCATGCGCCGCACCGGAATTTGTTAGCGCCCGCGCACCTGAAGCTGACCGAGCAGCTCGACGGTGGCCGCGGTGACGGCCTCGACCGCCGCGTCGAACGCCTCGGCGTTGTGGGCGGCGGGCTGCCGGAACCCCGAGATCTTCCGCACATACTGCAGTGCGGCGGCCCGCATGTCCTCCTCCGTCGCATCCTCGGTGAAAGGCGGTCGCAGCGTCTTGATACTCCTACACATACCCTCCATCATCGGGTATCCCTTTTCTGTTCCGTGAGGGAGCGCCTGTGTTGGAGCGTGATGATCGAGCTAGTTCAGCCGCAGAGGATCGCCGAGTGGTTCCGGCCGGAGCGGCCGGGGCCGGTGATCGGGCCGCATGTGCTCAGGACGGGGCACGGGCGGGTCTTCGCCGATCATGCGGAGCAGCCGCGGGCCGTGCTGGTGGAGACCGGGGGCGAGAACTTCGATCTGAGCGGTGATCCGGCGGCGTTCACGCCCGAGCGGGCGCTGCGGGGGATCTTCCGGGCCGACCAGGAGTTCGAACCGCTGCTCGGGGCCTACGGCGCCGAGGTGCACCGCTGGCCGCGGGTGATCTACGAACTGCAGGCCGCGTCCCGTGATCTGTCGCCGGTCGAGGCGGAGATCCGCAGGCTCGGGCCCGCCGACGCCCCCGCGCTCGACG
Source organism: Actinocorallia lasiicapitis (assembly GCF_054778695.1). Taxonomy (NCBI): domain Bacteria; kingdom Bacillati; phylum Actinomycetota; class Actinomycetes; order Streptosporangiales; family Thermomonosporaceae; genus Actinocorallia; species Actinocorallia lasiicapitis. The sequence goes on along the minus strand of NZ_BAAGZI010000510.1, from coordinate 615 downwards.
CGCTGCCCGCCGAGATCCACTGGATCACCGAGACCTGGGGCGGGCCCGCCGGGGCCGCCAAGGGCGGGTTGGCGTTCGGCGCGTTCGCCGAAGGAGCCCTGGTGTCGGTGGCGATCCCCTTCTACACGGGCGAGAAGTACGAGGACATCGGGGTGGTCACCGAGGAGTCCCATCGGGCGCGGGGCCTGTCGGCGGCGTGCGCGACGGCCGTGATCAAGGACGTGCTGGCCCGAGGCCACCGGCCGACCTGGTCGACCAGCCCCGACAACATCGCCAGCCGCCGGGTCGCGGCCAAGCTCGGCTTCCGGTTCGTCCGCGCCGACCTGCTCTACCTGGTCGGACGCGGGCTCTGAGCCCTCCCCGCTAGGGGAAGAGGCAGAGGGCCGCGGCGGCGTCGTCGTGCCGTTTGTGGCGCGGCCAGCGCTGACAGTGCGGGTCGGAGAGCTCGGCCTCGCGGGTGCGGCGGATCAGCTCGGCCGGGCCGTCATCGGTGAGGATCTTCATCAGGTCCTGCCAGCCGATCTGGTGGAACTTGTCAGCCAGCCTGGTCGCGCCGTCGGTGAGCAGGGCGGCCCGGCGCAGCGCGCCCGGCGCGTGGGCGCCGGTGATCGCCCG
>NZ_BAAGZI010000509.1:0-3498 GCF_054778695.1 Actinocorallia lasiicapitis | reverse complement strand
GGCCCGGGCGGCGGTCGTGGTCGTGCCCGCACCCCCATGGTGGACCACCGCGGACACCCGCCGGAACAGGGCCTGCTGGTTGACCTCGCCGACCGCGAAACAGCCGTCCCCGGCGGCGGCCAGATCGGCCCAGCCCTGCGCGACGACCACGCGGTGGCCCAGCGCGCGGGCCGCTTCGACGGCCGCGAGACCGGAGCCCCGGGAAGCCTTCAGCGGCATACTGCCGAAACCCACATAGACCGGCGGGTCTCCGGCGTCCAGGAACGCGGACAGACCGGGCGGGAGCGGACGGTCGTCCGGGGCGAGCCACGCGCCCGTCTGGACGACGTCCAGGTCGGTCGGGTGCCACGGATCCAGGACAGGGTCCGTCGCCAGCAGCGGCCGGTCGGTGTAGACGTGATCGCGGACGGCGTCGAGGGCCGGCAGGCCGAGCGACGTCCGCAGCTCGTTGATCGCTGGACCGAACAGGACGTTCATGGTCTCGGCGTCGTACTCCCAGAGCGCCCGGTTGTCGGTGATCTCCGGGGGCAGCGGACGGCCGGGCCGCGGGTGCGGCGGGCGCACCGGCGACGGCAGGGTGGTCGGCTGGAACGCCGCCAGGACGAACGGGAGGCCGAGCCGCTCCGCCGCGATCTGCGCCCCGGCCGTCGCGGGGAACAGCCCCGTCCCCACGACCACCGAGCCGCCCTCGGCGGCCTCGATGACCGCGTCGTATTGGGTGCGCAGGATCTCCGCGGCACGCTCCGGCAGGTTCTTCGGGGGCACCGGCGGCCCCGTCACGAGCTCGCGAACCGACGGCCCGGCCGGGACCAGCGGCACCCCGAACCCGGCCAGCCGCTCCACGAACTCCACGTCGGGCGACGCGCAGACAACGCTCTCCGCCCCCAGCTCCCGCAGCGCCACCGCGAGCCCGGCGAACGGCTCGATGTCCCCGCGCGACCCGAACGTCGACAGCACAACACGCATCTCTTCCCCCCGTTTCCGCAGGCCCCACGGCCTTAGGCCGCTGATTATGCGCCCCCTCCAGGGCCTTGCCGCAAGCCCCCCTGTGCGCTATAAGTTGAGAATGGAGGCAAGTGTGCGCGCCTTCCTCCGGTAGGTAGTCTTCCCGTTCATGAACGCTGACCTTGTCTTCACCGGCGGTCCGGTCTTCACCGGGAACCCCCAGCAGCCTTGGGCGACGGCCGTGGCCGTCAAGGACGGGCGGATCCTCGCCGTCGGGCACGACGAGGTCGGTGCGCTGAGCTCCACCGAGAAGATCTCCCTGGACGGCCGGATGCTGCTGCCATCCTTCCAGGACTCCCATGCCCATCCGATCGAGGCCGGACTCCAGATCCTCACCTGCGATCTTCGCGCCGCCGACAGCGCCACCGGATATCTGGAGATCATCGCACGGTACGCGGCCGCCCATCCCGACCGCGCGTGGATCGTCGGCGCGGGCTGGTCGATGGAGTGCTTCCCGCCGTCCGGGCCGACCCGCCAGGCCCTGGACTCCGTCGTCCCCGACCGGCCGGTGTTCCTGCTGAACCGCGACGCCCACGGCGCCTGGGCCAACACCGCCGCCCTGGAGCTGGCCGGGATCGACGCCCGCAGCCCCGACCCCACCGCCGGCCGGATCGAACGGGAGCCCGACGGGCGGACCCCGTCAGGGATGCTGCACGAGGGCGCCGCCACCCTGGTCGGCCGGCACACCCCGGCCCGCACCCCCGCCGAACTCGACGAGGCGCTGCGGGTCGCCCAGCGGCGGCTGTTCTCCCTCGGGATCACCGCCTGGCAGGACGCGATCGTGGGGGAGTACCTCACCATCCCCGATACCTATGCCGCTTATGTCCGGGCGGCGGAGCGCGGGACGCTGACGGCGCGGGTCGTCGGGGCGCTCTGGTGGGACCGCGAGCGCGGCCTCGACCAGCTCCCCGACCTGCTGGCCCGCCGGACCGTCGTCGGGAACTTCGCTGCCACCACCGTCAAGATCATGCAGGATGGGGTGGCGGAGAACTACACCGCCGCCCTGCACGACCCCTACTTCGACGGGTGCGGCTGCCGGACCGGCAACTCCGGGATCTCGTTCGTCGACCCGAAACTGCTCGCCGAGGCCGTCACGGCGCTGGACGCCGCCGGATTCCAGGTGCACACCCACGCGATCGGCGACCGGGCCGCCACCGAGATCCTCGACGCCCTCCAAGCGGCCCTGCTCGCCAACGGCCGCAACGACAACCGGCACCACATCGCCCACCTCCAGATCGTCGACCCGCGCGACCTGCGCAGGTTCCGCGCGCTGGGCGTCGTCGCGAACCTGCAGCCGCTGTGGGCGTGCCACGAACCGCAGATGGACGAGTTGACCATCCCGTTCCTCGGCCCGGAACGCACCGGCTGGCAGTACCCGTTCGCCGGTCTGCACCACGCGGGCGCGACGCTCTGCGCGGGCAGCGACTGGCCGGTGTCGAGCCCCGACCCGTGGGAGGGGCTGCACGTGGCCGTCAACCGGGTCGAACCGGGCGGCGACCCCGGCCGTCCGCTGCTGCCGGAGCAGGCGCTGTCGCTGCACACCGCGCTGACGGCCTACACGGCCGGATCGGCGTACGCCAACCATCTCGACGACACCGGGGTGATCCGGCCCGGGATGCGGGCCGATCTCGTCGTCGTCGACCGGGACCCGTTCGCCGGGCCCGCCGCGCGAATCCATCAGACGTCGACCGTCGCGACCTATGTGGACGGCCGCGAGGTCTACCGAGCCTGAACCCCGGGGCGCGCCCTTTCGCGTCTGATGACAATTCCGCTTCCGCGGGGAGAAGGATTTGTTTGTTTTTCGCGCATGACGTGGAAGGGCGCGCGGAATCCGAGTAAGAGAGCCATGAGATTCATCACTCGGCTGTGAATACGGTTCGGTCGCGCGTACCTAGGATCCCGTACCCGTAATGCTTTGTCTCGGGGAGGGAACACCATGCGTGTCGTGTGGGGGCTGACCGTCCTGGCGGTGACGGGAACGGTGGTCGGGGTGCAGTCGCCCGCCGCCGCGGCGCCCCGCATCAGCCCGTCCGACGGGTCGACCGTCACCACCGGCACGGTGACGGTGCGGGCGTGGGCGTCGCTGCTCGGCGGGAAACTCGTCGTCGACGGCGATGTGAAGGCGTCCGGGTCGGGCGAATGGCTGACCTACACCCTGGACGGCCACGCCGTCGCCAACGGCACCCACAAGGTCGAGCTCCGCGCCGACCTGCCGTGGGACGCGGGCACGGCCACCTTCGCGATGGCGGTGCCCGCGGTCGCGCCGGTCGGCCTGTCGGCCACGCTGGACGGCGCGACCGCTTCGGTTTCGTGGGCGCAGAACCCGGAACCGGACGTCACCGGCTACACCCTCACCGCGAACGGCGACAGCAAGAACATCGACGCCGGTTCGTGCGGTGGCCGCTGCACCGCGACTTTCGCCGTCCCCGCGGGCGCGACGGGCACGCTCCCGGTCACGGTCCGCGCGCTCCGCGCCAAGGCGGGCCCGTCCGC
>NZ_BAAGZI010000508.1:0-3510 GCF_054778695.1 Actinocorallia lasiicapitis | reverse complement strand
GGCGCGCACCTCGGGGTCGTCGTCGGCGAGGGCCCAGGCGAGCGCGTCGCCGGTGCCGCGGGGGGCCGCTTCGGCGAGGATCGTGACGGCGGCCCTGCGGACGCGCGGGTCGGGGTCGCGGAGGTACTCCTCGATCAGGCTGAGCTCGTTCATCGTTCTTCTCCTGGCTGGTCTGCGGGCGGGCTGTCTGCTGGTCTCGTGAGGGCTACCGAGGGGGACAGAGCGCGCTCGCCTGACGCCGAAGATCGACGTGCAGCCGCTGGACCAGGAGTTTCATGGTCCGATCGTGCGTCAATTTGCCTATTAAGTCAACTGGTTTAGTATGTAATTCTCCTCTGGGGTGGAGGACGGGAGGGGCCCGGAGCGCCGGGGTGGGCGTACCGGGCCTCTTCCGTCAGGTCTTCTCCAGATACTCAGCGCGCTCCTCGCCGAGCAGTTCCTCCAGCTCCGCGGCCAGCTCCGGATAGGCCTTGAGCTCGGGATCGGCCGCGACGAGCGCCGTGGCCGCCTCCCGCGCCCGCACGATCGTCTGCTCGTCCCTGAGCAGGGTGAGCAGCCGGAGCGTCGAACGGCTGCCCGACTGGGCGGCGCCCAGCACGTCGCCCTCGCGGCGCTGCTCCAGGTCGAGCCGAGACAGTTCGAACCCGTCCGTGGTCGAGGCGACGGCCGCGAGGCGCTCCCTGGCCGGCGAGTCCGGCGGGGCGTCGGTGACGAGCAGGCAGAGCCCCGGCAGGCTGCCCCGGCCGACCCGGCCGCGGAGCTGGTGCAGCTGGGAGACGCCGAACCGGTCCGCGTCCATGATCGTCATCACGGTGGCGTTGGGGACGTCCACCCCGACCTCGACCACGGTCGTCGCGAGCAGGACGTCCAGCTCGCCCGCCGCGAACCTGCGCATCACCGCGTCCTTGTCGTCGGGGTGCATCCGGCCGTGCAGCACCCCGATCCGCAGCCCGCGCAGCAGCTCGCCCTCCAGCATCGGCTGGAGTTCCAGGACCGCGATCGGCGGACGTTTCTCCTCGGGGTCCTTGGCCACGTCGTCGTCGCCGGGGCCCTCACCGATCCGCGGGCAGACGATGTAGACCTGACGGCCCCGCCCGACCTCCTCACGGATCCGCTCCCAGGTCCGCGCCAGGAACGCGGGCTTCTCCCCCGGCACCACATGGGTCGCGATCGGCGCGCGTCCGGCGGGCAGCTCACCGAGCACCGAGGTCTCCAGATCGCCGAACACGGTCATCGCGACGGTCCGCGGAATGGGAGTCGCCGTCATCACCAGCACATGCGGCCGCCCCCCGCTGACCTTCTCCCTGAGCGCGTCCCGCTGCTCGACCCCGAACCGGTGCTGCTCGTCCACCACGATCAGCCCGAGCTCCGCGAACCGCACCTGGTCCTGCAGCAGCGCGTGGGTCCCGACCACGATCCCCGCAGCCCCCGACGCCGCCTCCAGCAGCGCCGCCTTCTTCGCCTTCGCCCCCTGCGACCCGGTCAGCAAGGTCACCCTGGTCGCCTGGTCCCCGCCGCCGAGCTGCCCGGCCTGCCCCAGTTCCCCGAGCATCCCGCTGATCGACCGGAAATGCTGCTGCGCCAGCACCTCGGTGGGTGCCAGCAACGCCGCCTGCCCCCCCGAGTCCACCACCTGCAACATCGCCCGCAACGCCACTAGGGTCTTGCCGCTACCGACGTCGCCCTGCAGGAGGCGGTGCATCGGATGGGACAGGGCGAGCGCCGCGGAGATCTCGCGGCCGACCTGGAGCTGGCCTTCGGTCAGGGTGAAGGGCAGGCGGGTGTCGAAGGTGGCGCGGATGCCGTCGGCGACCGGCGGGCGGGGGGTGGCGGGGAAGGATTCGGCGGCGTGGCGGCGGCGGGCCAGGGCGAGCTGGACGAGGAAGGCCTCGTCCCATTTGAGGCGCTTGCGGGCCGGGGCCAGCTCGGCGGAGTCGGCGGGGCGGTGGATCTTCTCCAGGGCTTCGGCGAGGGGGATGACGCCGTAGCGGCGGCGGAGTTCGGGCGGGAGGGGGTCGGGCAGGTCGGTGACCATGTCGAGGACCGTGCCGACGGCCTTCTTGATCTGCCAGGACTGGAGTTCCTTGGTCGCCGGGTAGATCGGCAGGGGGCGGCGGGCGAACTCCTCGGCGGTCTCGGTGGTGCTGCCCGTCGGGATGACCTCGAAGTCCGGATGGGTGAGCTGGATCTTGAGCCCGCCCGAGCCGCGGTAGAAGGAGACCTTGCCCGCGACCATCGCGAGGGTGCCGGGATGCAGCTCGCGGTTGGGCCGGGATGCGCCGGGACGGCCGAAGAAGGTCAGCGAGACGCGCCGGCCGCCCGCGTCCTTGACCACGACCTCCAGCAGGTAGCCGGGACGCCGGGCGAGATCACGGCCGGTCTTCTTCTCCACCTCGGCCATGAGCGTGACGTGCTCGCCCTCGGCCACCGCCGCGAGGTCGGTCAGTTCGCCGTGCCGGACGTACCGGCGCGGGTAGTGGCGCAGCAGATCGCCGACCGTCCGCACGTCGAGCCGTTCGTCCAGCACCTTGGCCGTCTTGGGTCCGAGGACCTTCCGCAAGTCTCCGCCGAGTTCGAGCACGATCCCATTGAAGCCGATACCGCCGACGTTCTGTTCCGGCGTTGGCCTGACCGGCGGGCACCGGATCGGTGATGATCGTGGGAGCCGCCGGCAAGGTAAAGATCTTGGCCGACGACTTGCCTATTTAGGTAAAAACAGGGCACGCTCCTCCAAGTGTCCTAAATCACCCACAACGAAGTGGAGCTGTACCGATGGTCACCCTGACTGCGGCCGAATCCCTGCGTGAGCTGGCCGACCGCCTCGAACGGCACGGGTTGAGCGCCCGCCTCCTCCAGCCGATCGGCCGTCCCCCCACGCTGCACGTGAGCAACCCGGTCGCGCCCGGCCTTGAGGAGAACATCCGGCTGGAGGACGGCGCGCTCTGGTGGTCCTGGGGCGACCTGATCGCGCTCGCCCCCGAGGTCGAGTCCGCCACCGACAGCATCCGCCGGGTCCTCGGCGTCACCGCTCACTCCACCCCGAGCAGGATCGGATAGAGCACCTGGCCGCCGTCGTAGACGGTGAGCTCCACGTCAGGGCGCTGCGCCCGCAGCTCCGCTTCGACCTCAGCGACGAGGCCGGACGGCACCCGGGCCCCCGTGACCATCGTCACCAGCTCGCCACCGCCGGAGAGCATCCGGGCCAGCACCTGACGGGTGATGTCGCTCAGCGCTGAGCCGATCATCACCACATCCCCCTCGATCAGCCCGAGCACGTCACCCGGCTGGCAGATGCCCGCACTCGTCATCGCCTCGGCGTCCGCGATCTGCAGGCCGCCGAACCGGGTGGCGCGCGCGGTGCCCGTCATCGCGATCACGTCGTCGTGGAAACGGCGCAGCGGATCGTGGACGGCCAGCGCCGCCAGCCCCTGCACCGACGCCTTCGTCGGGATCACCGCGATCCGCACCCCGCTGTCGCGCGCCCGCGCCGCGGCCGCCTCGGCCAGCGCC
>NZ_BAAGZI010000507.1:0-3536 GCF_054778695.1 Actinocorallia lasiicapitis | reverse complement strand
CAGCCGCGGCGCGGAGCCTCCGGTCGCGGCGCGGGCGGGCGGCGGCCCGGTCCTGGCCGGCCGGGGAACGACCGCGAGCGAGAGCAGGAGCAGCAACGCCACCACGATCCCGTCCAGCCAGTAGTGATTGGCGGTGGCGACGACCACGAGCGTGGTCACCGCCGGATAGGCGAACCAGAGCCACCGCCACCGCGAAGTCCCGACGGCGACGAGCCCGAGCGCCACGACCAGCGCCCAGCCGACGTGCAGCGACGGCATCGCGGCGTACTGGTTGGCCAGGGAGTGGGGGCTGGGCTCCCCGTAGACGGTCGGGCCGAAGACCCGGCCGGTGTCGAGCAGGCCCATCATCCGGGGCGGCGCGAGGGGCAGCAGCAGATGGCCGACCATCCCGGCGCCGGTCAGCACGGTCAGTACCCGGCGGATCCAGACGTACTCCAGCGGATGCCGCCAGAACATGAAGACCAGGAACGCGATCGTGGCGGGGAAGTGCACCCCGGCGTAGAACAGGTTCGCGGCCTTGGTCAGCGGTTCGCTGTGCAGCATCAGCCCCTGCAGCCACGATTCGGCCGGCAGGCGCAGGGCGCGTTCGAGGCTCGTCACGTCGGCCGCGTTGGCGAACGCGCGCTCCACATGGCCGTTGGCGGCTAGCCGCCCGAACCGGTAGGCGCCGTAGAGGACGGCGATGAGCAGCAGTTCGCGGACCAGCCCTGGACGCCCCGTGGCACCCCGCTCGATCCCGGATCCCACGCCTACCCCCCGGCATATGAAAGATCAGGTAAACATGTCATGAGCTGACAGTTGACCGTAACACCAAACTTAGGGATAAGCCTCCACATTTTCGAGTAGGGTCGATCACATGGAACCCCGGCCGCTGCGCAAGGACGCCGAGCGCAACCGCGCCCGGATCCTCGAGGCCGCCGACGCCGTCTTCGCCGCCGAGGGACTGGGCGCCACCCTGGAGGGCATCGCCGAGAAGGCCGATGTGAGCATCGGCACGCTCTACCGCCTCTTCCCGACCCGCGCCGCACTGATCGAAGACCTGTTCGAAGAGAAGGTCGACCAGGTGCTCGCCTGGGCCGCCGAAGGGCTGGACCACCCCGACCCCTGGGAGGGGTTCACCGGCTACCTGTGGAACGCCGCGGCCTTCCACGCCGCCGACCGCGGGCTGACCGAAGTGCTCATGGGCAGCGAACTGGTCAGAGAGAAGATCGTCGAGACACGGGAGCGGATCGCGCCGGTCGTCACCCGGCTGGTCGAGCGCGCCAAGGAATCCGGACGTCTGCGCCCCGACTTCGCGCCGCAGGACGTGCCCGTCCTGCTGTTCATGGTCAGCGCCGCCGCCCGCCGCGCCCCCGGCTCCTGGCACCGCTATCTGGAGATCATGATCGAGGGGCTCCAGGGCGCGGAGCCGCTGTCGGTGCCGCCGCCCGCCCTCGACGAGCTGGTCGGCGGGATCAACCGCTGCTGAGGCGGCAGAGCTCCAGCAGTTTGGTGACGGTGTTCCAGTTCCGCGCCGTCTGATCCTTGTGGGTGCGGCGTTCGGTCAGGACCGGCAGCTTGGCGTCGCGGATGCCGTCGGGCAGGTCCAGATAGAGCTCACGGCCGACGACGGCCAGCCGTTCCGGCGGGTGGGCGTCGCACAGATCGTCGAACAGGCCGGGCTCGGGGGGCGCGCCGAGGAAGCAGACCAGGAAGCGGGACCCGTCGCCGACCGGGAACGGGTTGGCCGCCACCACCTCGGCCAGCTCGGCCTCGGTCCTGACCATGATCCGCAGGGTCGCGCCGAGCTCTCCCTCGATCGCCGCCGCGAGCTCCGCCTCCAGCCGTGCCGTGGGCGTCTCCGGCGCCGTGAAGACCACGTTCCCGCTCTGTAGATGGGTCTTGACCTCGGTGTGGCCGATCCTGTCCAGGACGGCCCGCAGATCGGCCATGGCGATCTTGTTCCGTCCGCCGACGTTGATCCCGCGCAGCAGCGCCACGTACCGCATCAGTTCTCCTCGATCGCCATGACGTACAGCCACCGGCCGTCCCGGTGGACGAACCGGCTGTGCTCCTCGAGGACGTGCTCCTCAGGGGCGTGGCCGCGGCCCCGCTCCCGGTAGCGGGCGCGGAACCGGACGGTGCCCTTGGGATCGCCGACGGCCCCCTTGGCGGTCGACAGGATCTCCAGGCCGGTCCACTCGGTGGCGGGGTCGAGCTCGACGGTGTCGGGCCGGGTGGCCGGGTGCCAGGTGTGGAGCAGGTAGCCGGCGTCGCCGACGGCGAAGGCCGTGTAGCGCGAGCGCATCAGCGCCTCGGCCGTCGGGGCGGGCTCGCCGCGGTGGTAGCGGCCGCAGCAGGCCGCGTAGCCGCCGCCGAGCCCGCACGGGCAGGGGCGGGGGTCCGGCGGGAAGTCGGGCGCGTAGTCGGCCCGGAAATCGGGATCTTCCTTGCCCAGCCAGCAGACGTCTCCGGGATCCGTGGTCATGTCACCACTGTAGAACCCCTGCGGCACAGGGCTTTCTTGGTGTTGTTGGCTCTGGGTTGGTCGGACTTTACACTCCGTGTGCATACCCTTGGTGAAATGTCGGTTTTGGCAGGGGGTGGCGAGTTGAAGATCGTTCTGATGGCAGGGGCTGTGGCGCTGGGGGTGGCCGCGGGTGCGGCACCCGCCCTGGCGGCGAACGTGCCGCCCGTGCCCAAGGTCGCGGCCAAGGGCTACGCCGTCGTGGACGCCGGGACCGGGCAGGTCCTGGCCGGACGCGACCTGCACGGCCACTACCTGCCGGCGAGCACGATCAAGACCCTGACCTCGGCGGCGCTGCTGCCGAAGCTCAAGGCGTCGGACCGGATCAGGCCGAACCGGCAGACCGTGGGCGCCGTCCCGGTCAAGGTCGGGCTCTCCGGCTCCCGGACCTACCGGGTCGACGACCTGTTCCGGGCGATGATGCTGAAGTCCGCCAACGACGCCGCCTACGGGCTCGCCCAGGCCGGTGGCGGAATGAAGGAGACCATCGCGGCGATGAACGCCGAGGCCGCCCGGCTCGGCGCCCGCGACACCCGCGCCGGCAGCCCCAACGGGCTGGACCGCGACCTCGGGCTGACCGTGAAGACCCAGCACACCTCCGCCCACGACCTGGCCCTGATCATGCGTCAGGCGATCAAGCTGCCGGAGTTCGTGAAGTACGCCTCGCCCAAGAGCGCCTCGTTCCCCGGCGGGGTCACGCTGCGCAACGGCAACAAGCTCCAGCGCACCTACCCCGGCATGATCGCCGGTAAGAACGGCCGGACCATGGCCGCGGGCCGTACCTATGTGGGCGCCGCCAAGCGCGACGGCCGCACGATCATCGTCGCCGAACTCGGCTCGGGCGACTCGCTGTGGAAGGACTCCGCGGCCCTCCTGGACTGGGGTTTCAAGGCCGCGGGCAAGGTCAAGCCTGTCGCCACCCTGCCGTCGGCCGACGCGCAGGCCGCCCCCAAGGGCGGCTCGGCGAAGGACGGCTCGGCCGAGACCGGCGCCGCCCGGCAGGCTTCCGCCCAGGCCGCCCTGGCCGGGG
>NZ_BAAGZI010000506.1:0-3538 GCF_054778695.1 Actinocorallia lasiicapitis | reverse complement strand
AGCCCGGCCAGACGCGGATCTTCCAGCCCGTACCGGTAGGCCTCGGCCAGCGCCGCCGCGTCCCGCTCGACGCGGGCGGCGCAGCGCTCCCAGTCCAGCCGCGCCTGGTCGAGCAGGGCGGTGGCCTCGTCGTACAGCACGCTCATCCGGGCGAGCGCCTCACGCGGGGACAGCTGGACGACGGCGGGGCCGAGCAGGGTCGGCCTGGCCTGCTCGTCGGTCAGTTCCACCTGGTCGCGGCCCTCGTCGAGGGCGCGGCCGTAGGCGTCGAAGATCAACCAGAGCTCGCCGACCCGCCGGTCGAACTCCGCCGCCCTGCGGGCCGTCTCACCGGTCGGGGCGTCGCCTTTGAGGAGCGGGTAGCCGGGGCGCTGGGGAAGGGCGACGAGGCTGTCGGCGATGCGCTCACGCTCGTCCCCGCGCACCGTAGCCACCACCTTGCCCCGACTTTCACCTGAACGCCCTGGCCTATCCCTATCAGCACCTTCGACGCTGAGACCAGACCCTTGGTTCGGCCGCCGTCCACCGGTCGTTCGGCATAGGTCGGTCAGGCGCGCAGCGTCTTGCAGAGGGTCGGCCAGATCCGATCCATCTCGCGCCGCCAGTAACGCCAGTTGTGGGTGCCCTTCGCATACAGATGCGCGGTGTAGGGGATCTTGAGGGCGTTCAAACGGGAGATCAGCGGTTTGGTGGTGTAGTAGCAGAACGCCTCGGCCGGATCGACGGCCTGCGCGTCCTGCGGGTCGAGCGGGCCCTTGACCCCGTTCTTGGCGCAGGCGATGAACAGCCTGGTGCGGCGCAGGCCGTTGGCCCGGTGCACCGGGTCGTGCGCCTTCCAGACGTCCACGTTGACCTGCGGCTGCCCCCACATCAGAAACTTCTCCGCGCCGGAGCCGGGGATCCCGGTGAGCAGGACCTCGGGGGCGCCGGGCGTCAGGGTCGAGCCGTAGCCCGACATGCAGCCGGTGAACTTGAACATCCCGGGGTGGCGCGCGGAGTAGATCAGCGCGCCGTAGCCGCCCGAGGAGATCCCCACGACGGCCTGGCGCTTGTTGCCCGCGTACCGCTTCATCAGCAGCGGCCGCAGCTCGCCGAGATGGTAGGTCTCCCATTTCGGGCCGACCATCCAGTCGGTGTAGCCGCCGCCCTGGCCGCCGTCCGGCATCACCACGATCATCTTCTTGGACGCGGCCATCTTCACGATCTTGGTGTTCTTCGACCACGCCCGGTAGTCGTCGTGCCCGCCGTGCAGCAGCCAGAGCAGCGGCCAGGTGCGCTGGCGGCTCCAGCCCTTCGGCAGGATGATCCGCGTGGTCATCCGGCGCTTCATGGCGGGGGAGTAGACCGTCAGGTCGCGGACCCTGGCGCTCAGCTTCTTCTCACCGACCACGTAGGCGCCGCCCGCGAACGCGCCCGCCGACTCCAGGGGGAGCAGGGACAGAGCCGCGGCGCCTGCCGCGGTCTTCACGAAGTCACGCCTCTGCCACACGGGCCACTCCTCGAACGGTGGTGCTGGGTCCCGGGACGTTAGCGCGCCGGAGCCGCTGGGTGTTATGCGCGGGAAAGAGAAGTGGCTGGTCGGGCTTTGTCACCCTGACACAAGAGTCGTTTCTGTAAAGGAGTTCAGGGCTGGGCGTAGGCGTCGGCGATCGCGGCCATCCCGGCGGGGTTGGGGTGGAGCCGGTCGCCCTGGTCGAACGCCGGGTTCAGGCCGCCGTCCGGCCCGGCGAGCACCGAGTGCAGGTCGAGCAGGTGCTCGCCGCTGTCCCTGAGCCGGTCGTTGATCTCCGCGTGGACAGGGACGGCCTTCTCGGCGAAGTAGTCGCCGTGCGTGACGTCCCGGTAGGGCGGCAGGGTCGCGACGGTCGACGCGACACCGGCCGCGCGGGCCTGCGCGGCCAGCGCGAGCAGCCCGTCCACGATCGCACCGGCCCTGTGCTTGGGCTGGGCGAGCATCGACGGCAGGCCGAGATCGTTGATCCCCAGCTCGATGATCACATGGGTGAGCCCGGGGACGGACAGGGCGTCGCGGCGGAACCGGCGCAGCCCGGCGTCGCCGAAGCCGTCGCGCAGGAGCTGGTTGCCGCCGATGCCCAGATTGAGCACGGGGACGCCGAGCCGCCGCGACAGGTGGTCGGGGTAGCGCAGATCCCGGTCGGGCGGGGTGCCGGAGCCGTCGGTGAGCGAGTCGCCGAACGCGACGATCACCGGTTCGCCGTCGGCCCGCTCGCGCCACAGGTCGACCCCGGCGAGCCAGTTGAGGGACAGGAACCGGCCCGCGGGCTCCGCGTCGGGGTCGGCGGTGGTGTCGCCGTCGGTGAACGAGCCGGTGCGCAGGGCGTCGGGGTGGCGGGTCGGGGGGCCGCTCGGGCCGTCCACGTACAGGTGGACGGGCAGATCATGGCCGTCGGGGACGGCCACGTCGACCGGGTCGGACAGCAGGCCCTCACCGGCCGGGATCACCGCCGACTTCGCGCCGCCGAACGTCACCCGGGCGCCCGCCGCCCTGACCGCGCCGAGCCGCAGCGGCCCGGTGCCGAAGCGGTTGCTGAACCGCAGCCGGAACCGTTCGCCGCCCCGGTGCAGATGGACGCTCTGCCGGACGGTCTGGTCGCGGAACGCCAGCGGGTGGGTGTAGCTGAGGGCGTCGAACGGGCTGACCGTGGCGGCCCGGTGCCCGGCGGTCCAGAGGCTCATGACCCGCCATGAAAGCAGAACCGGGTTCTAGAGCGGGATCCGGGGCTACAGCTCCAGCTCCGGCTTGAGGCGGGCGAGGGTCCAGGTGCGCTGGGAATGGACGGTCAGGGTCAGCAGGGCCAGCGCGCCGGCGAGGAATCCGGCGAGGACGGCGGCACAGGTCCAGGTGATCGTCGGATTGCCGCCGGAGATCGTCGCCCGCAGCCCTCGGACCAGGTAGGTCATCGGGACGAAGGTGTTGAGGGTGCGGAACGGTTCGGGCAGGGTCTGCATCGGGTAGAGGCCGCCGCACGACACGAGCTGCACCATCAGCAGGACCAGCGCGATCGCGTCGCCCGCCGCCCCGAACGCCAGCCTGATCACCTGGACGATCGCGCTGAACGCCGCGATGCCCAGCGCCATCAGCCCGACGGTGCCCCACAGGTCGACCGGGTCGAGGCCGAGCAGGAAGTTGACCGCGCAGAACAGCAGGGACGTCCCGGCGAGCCCCATCGCGATCACCGGCAGCCAGGCCGTCAACGCGACGGTCGCGGAGCCGAGCGGGCTTGCCAGGATCCGGCCGGGCACCGGCTGGAGCAGCAGGAACGCCACGATCCCGAACACCCACAGGGCGATGGCGAAGAAGAACGGGGCGAGGCCGCGGCCGTAGTAGGTGGCGGGGTGGAGGTTGGTGGTGGTGACCATGATCGGGTTGCCGAGGGTCTCGGCGTCGGCGTCGGTGATCGTGGGGACCTCGTCGGCGCCCCGGTCGAGCGAGGACTTCAGCTTGCCGCCGCCCGCTTCCAGCTTGCCCGCGCCGTCGGCCAGCGCGCCGCTGCCCCGGCGGAGCCGGCCCGCGCCT
>NZ_BAAGZI010000505.1:0-3549 GCF_054778695.1 Actinocorallia lasiicapitis | reverse complement strand
CGCGCAAGGACGGGGCCCCGCGCGGGGTCCCGTCCTTGCGCGGATACGGCTCAGTCGGCCGGTGTGAACACCACGACCGCTTCCGCGGTGTTGAACTGGAACGTCAGCGACTCGGTCAGATAGAGCTCGACATGGTCGGCGTCCGACGACAGGTAGCCGATCGCCAGATCCTGGCTGATCCGGAACCCGTAGTCGCCGCCGCGGGTCGAAAGCAGCACCGCGCCGCTCAGCGCGGGCGCCCAGATCAGCGAGTCGACGATCCGGCTCAGATGCTTGTCGACGGGCAGGCCGTGGTCGGCGAGCTCGTAGACCTGCGTGTAGGCGCTGCTGCTGAGCAGGAGCTGGTACGGGCCGTTGACGCCCGCCAGCCGCAGCGTCGTCATGGCCTGGCTGACGGCGTCGGGGAAGTCCTTGACGTTCGCCGGAAGCTGCTGCACCGGGTTGGACGTGCCCTTGAGGATCCCGGTCAGCCCGGTGGCCTCGTCGCCCACGAACGCCAGCGCGTCCTCGGCCAGGGCCATCCGCTGGGCGGCGTCCTTGACGGGCTGCCAGTCGGAGTCCTGCGAGCCGCGCAACACGTCGTCAACGGCTGACCTGGTCACCTTGAACGGCGACCGCAGCTCGATGATGGGCAGCGAGCCGCGCACGTTGCGGCTGACCCCCGGGACGTGGTCGGCGATCCTGGTCAGATGACCGGTCGGAACGCCGGGCAGCGAGGGATCCTCGGTCGCGTCCACGTCCACGACGCGCCGGGCCGCCGCGCTCCGGATGAAGGTGCGGCGTGCTTCGTCCTCGATCTGCGCCCAGGCCGCGTCGGAGACGGGTGCGAGTGAGCGATGCAGGTTGTTCACGAGTTTCCCTTCAGGCTGCCGATGCCGAGCGAACGCTCGGCGGCTGGATTCGGGGCGGGAGGGTCCGCCAGGAACGCGGGCGTCGGCACGTAGAACAGGCATCCGGTCATGGCCGTGGAGAAGTCGAGGATCCGGTCGTGGTTGCCGGCCGGCTCCCCGATGAACATGCGCCGGAGCATCAATTCGGTCACGCCCGGGTCGGACGCGTACCCGATGAAGAACGTGCCGAACTCGCCCCTGCCGATCGTGCCGAACGGCATGTTGTCGCGGACGATGTCGCGCGTCTCACCGTGGTAGTCGTTGATCGTGTTGAGCACGATGTGCGAGTTGGACGGCTTGACCGAGTCGGGCATCTCGACGTCGGGCAGTTTGGTCCGGCCGATGACGTTCTCCTGCCCCTCGATCGTCAGAGCGTTCCATGCGGTCAGGTCGTGCAGATACTTCTGAATGATCACATAGCTGCCGCCGTCGGCGTCGAACACCGCCGCCTTGGCCTCGTCGTCCTCGGGGTTCCCGCTGCCGTCCACGAAGCCGAGCAGGTCCCGCCGGTCGAAATAGCGGAAACCGTGCACCTCGTCGACCACGCTGGCCATGCCCTCGAGCCGCTTCACGATCAACATGCCGAGTTCGAAGCAGACGTCGGCGCGTTCCCCCCGGATGTGGAACAGCACGTCACCCGGGGTGGACGGCGCCTGGTGGACGGCCCCCCTGACCTCCTGGAACGGGTGCAGGTGTTCGGGTTTGGGCCCGCCGAACAGCCGGCTCCAGGCATCGGAGCCGATCCCGACCACACAGGACAGATCGCCGTCCGAGATCCGGAATCCCACCGAACGGCGGAGCGCCGGCACGTCGGCCAGCAGGGCCCGCACCGTGTCCTCACCGCCCGGTGCGATCGTCACGACGAGGAACAAAGCCGCTCGGGGCAGCGGCTGCAAAACCGGCTGGGGCATGGGATTCCTAGAGTTAGGCAGGGACGTTCCGTACGGGATCTAGCCTGCCCCCAACCATGTTGTCCGGATATGCGGTTTGCGCAAACTCCGGGAAAAAGTGGCCGGAAACCCGGAAACGGCGCCCCTTAAGAGACGGTCTGGCGGCGGGTGTGCATCCACGGCGAGGTCAGCACGTGGTAGTCGGGGGCCGCGAGATTGAGCTCGAAGATCGCGTCCATGACGGACTTGAGCCGGGGCGGGGTCTCGCGGAGCTCGGCGTCCCAGACCGTGTCCTCGGACACGTAGTAGAGCAGATGGGTGTAGCCGTCGTCGGGGTGCAGGGCGAGGGTCGAGCCCAGCAGGTCGGGACGGGTCTCGGCCAGCTCCTTGTGCAGGGTCGCCAGGAGGGTGCGGAGCAGCGCGGGGTCCGCGACCCGGCCCTGGGTGATCTGCACGAACCCGGCGCGGTCGATGGCGTCCTGGTCGACGGCCTGGACGTCCACGGTCCGGCAGTTGGTGAAGGTCGCCTCGCCCGTCAGATGGCCGGTCATCTCGTTCCACCAGCGCCGCCGCCCCGGACGTCCGGACTCCAGGATCGCCTTCTGCTCGGATTCGAAGCGCTCCACGGTGACGAACCGGCCCTCGGCCGTCACGCCGCCGGTGCAGCCCATCCAGCCGACCGAGGTCGACCCGAGGGTGTGGGCCCAACGGTAACTGGCCGCGCGCAGACCTTCGGCGTCTCGCGCGGGCGCCTGGATGACCTGGATGAACACGTCCCGAGAATACCGCGCCGGGCCCCGGCGTTCGCGGACGGACTGGTACGTTCCTGGCGTGGCAGGACCGCAACCCCTCGAACCGTCCGATCCCCGCTCCGTCGGGGCCTATCAGCTGCTGGCGCGGCTGGGCTCCGGTGGGATGGGCACCGTCTATCTGGGCCGGTCACCGCAGGGCGGCGACGTCGCCGTCAAGGTGATCCGCGCCGACCTGGCCGGCGATCCCGGCTTCCTGGCCAGATTCGGCGGCGAGGTCGACAACGCCCGCCGGGTCGCGTCCTTCGCCACCGCCCAGGTCCTCGACCACGGCGAGCACCAGGGCGTCGCGTTCATGGTCACCGAGTACATCGACGGCGCTCCGCTGTCGGTGCGCCTCGCCGATCGGGGCGCGCTGTCGCCGGGGCTCGTGCACGGAGTGGCGGTCGGCGTCGCGACGGCGCTGACCGCGATCCACGCCGCGGGGCTGATCCACCGCGACCTCAAACCGGGCAACGTGCTGCTGTCGGTGTCGGGCCCGCGGGTCATCGACTTCGGCATCGCCCGCGCCCTGGACGCCACGACCGGGCACACCGCCACCGGCATGGTCGTCGGCAGCCCCGGCTGGATGGCGCCCGAGCAGATACTCAACCGGCCCGTCACCCCGGCCGTCGACGTGTTCGCGTGGGGCTGCCTCGTCGCCTACGCCGCCACCGGGGTGCACCCGTTCGGCACCGGGAACCTGGCGGTCATGTCGGCGCGGCTGCTGCACGCCGAACCCCAGCTCGAACGGCTGCCGGAACCCCTGGACGGGCTGGTCAGGGCGGCGCTGGCGAAGGATCCCGCGGCCCGTCCCACCGCCCGCGACCTGCTGCTGGCGCTCGTGAGCGGTCCCGCGTCCGACCGGGTGGAGACACCCGTGGCGGTGGAGGCGACGGCCCGGCAGATCATCACCCATGACTGGCGGCCCCCGACCGTGCCCGCGACGGTGCCCGGTCCCGCACCGGCCGTCCCGCTCGC
>NZ_BAAGZI010000504.1:0-3554 GCF_054778695.1 Actinocorallia lasiicapitis | reverse complement strand
GCTCGTAGGTGATCCGCCGGTCGGCTTCGGTGACCGCGCGCCTGATCAGCCGCGCCGTCTCGTCGGCCGTCGCCGCCAACGGCACGGCGTTCCCGCGGCTCTTGCTCATCTTGCCGCCGTCCAGCCCCGCCACCGAGGGCGCCTCCGACAGCAGCGCCTCGGGCACCGGGAACACCGGCCCGTACCGGCGCGCGAACCGCCGGGCCACGGTCCGGGTGAGCTCCAGATGCGGAAGCTGGTCCCGTCCGACCGGCACCACCTCGGCCCGGCAGAACAGGATGTCAGCAGCCTGATGGACGGGATAGGTGAACATCAGCCCACTCGCCGCCTCCTGCCGAGAATGCTCCATCTCGTCCTTGACGGTGGGGTTGCGGCTCAGCTCGGCGACCGTGACGAGGCTGAGGAACGGCAGCAGGAGCTGGTTGAGCTCCGGCACCGCGCTGTGGACGAAGATCGTCGCGGTGGCGGGGTCGATCCCGGCGGCCAGATAGTCCAGGACGAGGTCCTCGACATGGTCCTGGAGCCGGTCCGCCACGTCCCGGTCGGTCAGGACCTGGTAGTCGGCGATCACGACGAACAGGTCGGCGCCCCCGCGCTGCAACCGAACCCGGTTGCGCAGGGTGCCGAAGTAGTGGCCCAGATGCAGACGGCCGGTCGGCCGGTCGCCGGTCAGGACCCGGGTGCGGGGCAGGAGGTTCTCCACGGTTCTGTCTCCTTGCTGTGATGGGAGACGGCCTCATGGCGGGAGGAACCCGGGGAAAACGAAAGAGGCCGTCCGGGATGAACGGCCTCACGGGTTGCGTAGGGGACCGCTCCTTAGGAGGAGCGCCACCAGTCGCGACAGTACCCGTTGGTCATACCCGGCATCCTAGCCGCCCGCGACGCGGGATGATCGGAGGGAATCCCCTGAAAGGACCGACAGATGACCGACCTTGTGGCAGCGCTCCGGGCGACGGAACCCAAGGAGCGTCAGACGCGCCTTATCGAGGTGCTCGTCGAGGCGTTCGCCCCGCTGATGGAGCGGTCGCCCGCCGAATTCCGGCGCAGGTTCCGGAAGATGGCCTCCGACCCGTTCGCGTTCTACCGGGGCAGCGCGCCGATCTTCTACGCCGACATCGTCGGGGACGCCGACCGGTGGGCCGACGAGCGGACCGGGCGGGTGTGGATCCAGGGCGACCTGCACGCGCAGAACTTCGGCACCTACATGAACGACGACGGCGTGTTCATGTTCGACGTCAACGACTTCGACGAAGCCTACGTGGGCTCCTTCACCTGGGACGTGAAGCGGCTGGTGGCGAGCGTCGCGCTGATGGCGTGGAGCAAGGCGATCTCCGACGCCGACATCACCCGGATGATCGAGACCTATGTGCGGGCCTACGTCGACCAGGTCCGGTTCTACGCCAGGTCCGAGCCCGACGAGCAGTGGGCGCTGACCCTCGACACCGCCCACGGCCACGTCAGGGACGTGCTCATCGAGGCGATCTCCAGCACCAGGGTCGAGCTGCTGAACCGGCTGACGACGGTGGACGGCCACGAACGCCGGATGGCCCGCACCGCCGGGATCCGCGTCCTGGACGACGCCGAACGCGCGAAGGTCGAGGCCGCCTACGCCGCCTACCTGGAGACCATCCCGTCGGACAAGCGGTTCGGCAGCCTCACCTACCGGATCAAGGACGTGGTGGGGGCGTCCGGGTTCGGGATCGGCTCGGCGGGCCTGACGGCCTACAACATCCTCGTCGAGGGGGCCAGTCAGGCCCTGGAGAACGACGTGATCCTCTCGGTGAAGCAGGGCAACGTCGCCGCCCCGTCCCGGGTGGTCACCGACCCCGAGGTCGCCGCCTACTTCCGGCACCACGGCCACCGCACGGCGGTCTCGCGCCGCGCGCTCCAGGCCAACACCGACCCGTGGCTCGGCCACACCGAGATCGACGGGGTCGGTTTCGTCGTCCAGGAGCTGTCGCCGTACGAGGCGGACCTCGACTGGTCGGGGATGACCGAGCCCGACGAGATGATCGAGCTCCTCGCCGACCTGGGCCGTGCCACCGCCAAGATCCACTGTGTGTCGGACAGCGATTCCGATCACACGCTGGTGCCGTTCCAGGTCGAGGACGCCATCGACGCCGTCATCGGCCCGGACGAGTCGGAGTTCGTCGCGGCCATGGTCGCGTTCGGCCACGGGTACGCAGCCGTCGTCCGGGACGACCACGCCCTGTTCGTCAACGCGTTCCGGGAGGGGCTCATCCCGGGGCTCGCACCGACCGTCTGAGCGGTCCCGTCCGCCGCCTGAGTAAAGAGTGTTGTCAGAATGCGGGGCCCGTGCACGCTGCGTGCACGGGCCCCTTCGTCGTCTCGGCGGCTCCGTCTCCGGCCCCGTCTCCGGGTCACAGGGTGTGACTTCGGACGCCTCGCGCGGCCCCGCCGAAGCCCCCTCGGACGGCCGCTGAGTAAAGACTGTTTACCGAATGCCGTCCGTATACTGAGACGATCCGTGATCTTCCGGGCTGTCGGGGGAGTGCTCGCAGACCCCGCGAAAGGCCTCGTTCCGGGCGGATAGCACGGTGCTCATGTCACGTTCGTGAGCTCCTGTGACGCCCAGGTCAAAGGTAGATCTTTGCAGGTCAGCAGCCTTAAGGATCCCTTAAGGGGAAGGCCTTTCCGGGGCTGTTGGATCACGGATTGGTTGCGGATCGGGTGATCTCGATGACCTCCGCTTGACGTGAGCTGGCACACCTCATACCTTCACCTCATTCATTAGGACAGTTTCCTAATAGTTAATCTTCGTGACGGGGGAGGAGGAGTGAACATGAACCAGCGCGTTCCCGGAACCCCGGCGCTCCTCCGGGCCATCAACGACCGGGCCGCCCTCAAAGCGCTCCTGGAGCACGGCCCGCTGACCCGCCCGGAACTCGGCGATCTGACCGGCCTGTCGAAGCCCACCGCGTCCCAGCTCCTGCAGCGCCTGCGCGACGCCGGGCTGGTCGTCCTGGAGGGCCGCCGCGGCGGCAACCTCGGACGCACCGCCGAGGAGTACGGCATCAACCCGCGCGCCGCGTTCGTCTGCGGCCTGGACATCACGCCCAACCGGATCGAGGCCGTCGTCTCCGACCTCATTGGCGGGATCGCCGGCGAGTTCCGGCTGCCGACCCCGTCGCGGTCCGGCGGCAAGGCCGTCGAAGAGGTCAAGGCGGCCGTGGACGGCGCCTGCTCCGCCGCCGGGATCACCTCGGCGGAGCTGTCGCGGGTCGTCGTCGGCGTCCAGGGCGCCGTCGACCCGGCCACCGGGCGGCTCGGCTACTCCCGTCATCTGCCGGGCTGGCAGATCCCCGACCTGGTCGGCGCGCTCAAGAAGGCGCTGAACACGCAGGTCGAGGTCGAGAACGACGTCAACCTGGTCGCCCTCGCCGAACAGGCGCACGGCGCGGCCCACGGCCACGAGGACTTCGTGGTCCTGTGGGTCGGCGCGGGCATCGGCATGGCGCTGGTCATGGGCGGACGCCTCCACCGCGGCGCGAGCGGCGGCGCCGGCGAGGTCGGCTACATGCCGGTGCCCGGCG
>NZ_BAAGZI010000503.1:0-3567 GCF_054778695.1 Actinocorallia lasiicapitis | reverse complement strand
GACGAGCAGGCCCGCCGCGCCCCGCTCGACGGCGGCCGCCGCGAAGTCGCGGCCGCCGGCCTGCTCGCCGACGAACGCCACGAACAGCGCGCCGGGGCCCGCCTCCCGGGAGTCGATCACCGCGGGACCGGTGACCAGGGCGTCGGGGCCGTGCAGCACCCCGCCGGTGAGCTCAGCGACCTCACTCAGACTGATTTCGATCACTGGGCTTCCCTGATGGTCTGGGCGAGGATCTCGCGGTCGTCGAAGGGGATGACCCGGCCGGCCACGTACTGGCCCTGCTCATGGCCCTTGCCCGCGACGACCAGCACGTCGCCGGCGGCGGCGCGGGACACCGCCTCGCGGATCGCGGCCGCGCGGTCGAGATGGACGATCAGTTCGGCCCGCTCCGACTCGGGCACCTTCAACACACCCTCGATCATCGCCTGGACGATCGTCAGCGGGTCCTCCGAGCGCGGGTTGTCGTTGGTGAGGACCACGACGTCGGCCAGCCGCGCCGACGCCTCCCCCATCAGTGGACGCTTGCCCTTGTCGCGGTCGCCGCCGCAGCCCAGCACGATGATCAGCTTGCCGCGGGTGACGGGCCTGAGCGTCGCCAGGATCGCTTCGACGGCGCCCGGTTTGTGCGCGTAGTCGACGAGCGCCGCGTACTCCTGCCCCTCGTCGATCCGCTGGAGCCGGCCCGGCACCCCGGCCGCCTCGCCGATCCCGTCGACGACCCGGTGCAGCGGCAGCCCCGCCTCGACCAGCGCGACGATCGCGCCGAGCGCGTTCGCCACATTGAACGGGCCCGGGATGCCGACGTAGGCGTCGGCCTCTATCCCGCCGGGGCCGACCACCCGGAACACGCTGCCGTCGGCGCCCAGCCGGACGTCCTCGGCACGCCAGTCGGCGGCGCGGTCACCGCCGGGCGAGAAGGTCGTGACGGGCACCTCGGCGATCTCCGCGAGCTGCCTGCCGTACTCGTCGTCCAGGTTGACCACGCCCGCCCGGCTGTAGGCCCGGGTGAACAGCTTCGCCTTGGCCGCGAAGTAGTCCTGCATGGTCGGGTGGTAGTCCAGATGGTCCTGCGACAGGTTCGTGAACAGCGCGACGTCGAACACCGCGCCCCCGACCCTGCCCTGCTCCAGCGCGTGCGAGGAGACCTCCATCGCGATCGCGCCGACCCCCCGCTCCACCGCCGTCGCGAAGATCGCGTGCAGGTCGGTCGCCTCGGGCGTGGTGAGCGCGGACGGCAGCCGCTCCCCCGCCAGGCGTGTCTCCACCGTGCCGATCACCCCGGCGGGCAGTCCCGCACCGAGCAGCCCCGCCTCCATCAGGTAGGCGGTCGTGGTCTTGCCGGCCGTGCCGGTGACCCCGACCAGCAGCAGCCGCGCCGCGGGATCGCCCCACACATAGGCGGCGGCCGCCCCCATCACCGCCCGGACGTCGGCGACGACCAGCACCGGAAGACCGGCCCGCTCGGCCAGCTCCCGGCCCGGCTCGTCGGTGAGGATCGCGGCCGCGCCGTCCCGCGCGGCCTGCGCGGCGAACGACGCGCCGTGGAAGGTCGCGCCGGACAGCGCCACGTACAGGTCACCCGGCCTGACCTTGCGGGAGTCGTGAGTGATCCCGGTGATCTCGCCGTCGGCGGGCGCCAGGCCCAGCCGTTCGGCGAGCCCTGCCAGAGGCCGCGCAGGGGTGCTCGAAGGACGCATTGACTAGCTTTCTCGTACGGACATCGTCTGGTGTGACGCCGTCGAACGCTCCCGGGTTTGCTCCCCGGTCTAGTCGACGGTCAGTTTCATTTGGGGTGCGA
Source organism: Actinocorallia lasiicapitis (assembly GCF_054778695.1). Lineage (NCBI taxonomy): Bacteria > Bacillati > Actinomycetota > Actinomycetes > Streptosporangiales > Thermomonosporaceae > Actinocorallia > Actinocorallia lasiicapitis. Next base: position 1,769 of record NZ_BAAGZI010000503.1, on the reverse strand, counting down.
CCTCGCCGGTGGGCGGAGTCTTCAGGGTCTGGAGAGAGAAACTCAGCAACTCCCTGAACACCGGTGCCGCCACCACGCCACCGTAGTACCCAATTTTCTTCTCGGGGTTCTGCAGCACGACCTGGACCACGGCCTGCGGGTTGTCGGCCGGAGCGAATCCGGCGAACATGCCCGTGTAGCCGTCGTAGCCGCCGAAGGTCCCGTTCCTGTTCTTCAGTTTGTCGTTGTACCGCCACGCCGTGCCCGTCTTGCCGGCCACCCGGTAGTCGCCGAGCTTGGCCTCCTGCCCGGTGCCCTGGTTGACCACGGCCTCCAGCATCGCGGTGAGCTGGTGAGCGGTGTTCTGGCTGACCACGGTGCGAGTGGGGCGCGCGGCGGCGGGAACGAACTTCCCTTGGCCGTCGTAGGTTCCGGCGATGACGGTCGGCTGCACCCGCACCCCGCCGTTGGCGATCGTCGCGTAGACGCTGGCCATCTGGAGGGAGGAGACCGAGATCGTCTGGCCGAAGGCGATCGGCCAGCGGTCCGTGCCGCTCCACTTGCCCGGCGCCTTCAGCATCCCCGCCGTCTCGCCCGGCAGGTTCACCCCGGTCGTCTCGCCGAACCCGAAGGCGCGCAGGCTGTTGTAGAGGTCTTCCTGAGAGAGGGCTGCGCTGGCCATCATCGTGCCGGTGTTGCTCGACTCGGACATGATCCCGGTCAGGGTCAGGTTCTGCGGCTTGCCGTCCGGAGTGTTGTGGGAGTTGCAGAACGGCACCGTGTACTTCCGGATGCAGTACGGCACGCCGCGGAACGGGGTCTCCGGAGTCGCCAGCCCGCGCTCGATCAGCGCCGCCGCAGTGACGATCTTGCCGGTGCTGCCCGGCTCGAACGCCATCTGGACGGCCGGGTTGGCCAGCGCCGCCGCAGGGGCCTTGCCGAAGTTGTTCGGGTCGAAGGTGGGGGTCGAGGCCATCGCCAGCACCCGCTGGTCGGGGGTGAGCACGACCGCGGTCCCCCAGTCGGCCTTGTAGTCCTTGACCGCCTTGGCGATCAGCTCCTCGGCCTTCCACTGGATGTCCTGGTCGATCGTCAGTTTGAGGCCCTGCCCGGCGATCGGCTTCTTGGCCTGGCTCTCGCCCATCGGGATGTGCTGGCCGTCCGCGCCGATCTCGACGTTCTGCCAGCCGCTCGCGCCGCTCAGCTCCTTGTCGTACTCCGACTCCAGACCGGCGCCGCCGACACCGTCCGCCAGGACGAAGCCGATGAGGTTCGAGCCAACCGAGTCCGCGGGGTACACGCGCCGCGACTCGGGGATGGTGCCGATGCCCCGGTACTTGAACGAGGTGACGAGCTTCGCCTGGTCCGGTGGCACCCGGTGGGCCAGCTCGACGTACTCGGTGTCCGGCTTGCCGAGACTCGCGAAGATCTTGGCCGGGTCGGCGCCGAGGATGCTCGCCAACCGGCTCGCGATCTCCTGGCGACGTGACTGGTCGACCCGCTTGGGGTCGGCGAAGATGCCGAAGGCGTCCTGGGTCATGGCCATCGGGGCGCCGTTGACGTCGGTGATGATGCCGCGTTTGGCGGGCAGGTCGATCTTGCGCATCCGCTGCTCGAGCGCCTGCTCGGTGTACTCCTTTGACTTGATCGCCTGGAGCTGCACGAGGCGTCCCGCGAACAACGACAGGATGAAGGCGACGATCAGCAGGCCCGCGTTCAGCCGCTTCATCGGGTTCGACAGGCGGAGCGGCGGCCTGCGGCGCGGCGGCGGACGGCGCGGGGCGCGCGGC
>NZ_BAAGZI010000502.1:0-3619 GCF_054778695.1 Actinocorallia lasiicapitis | reverse complement strand
GGAACGGCTCGCCTCGGCCTGGCGTCCCGGGCACGCGTTCACCGTCGCCGTCCGGCCCCGGCCGGAGATCAGCGCCGCCGTCGCGACCGGTGAGGCCGACCTCGGGCTGATCGACGGGCTGGCCGCGCCTGACGACCCGCTCCACCTGCCCGATCTGGGGCCGCTGGTGAGCGTCGCGGTGAAGCAGGAGCGCGTCGCGGTGCTGATGCCGGCCGGGCATCCGCTGGCCCGCAGGGACGGGCTGCGGCTGGCCGACCTGTCGCAGGCCCGCTGGATCGACGCCACCGACACGGCCGTGCCGCTGCCCGCGCTGCGCGCCTTCACCGGCGCCGAAGGGTTCCGGCCTTCACTGCGCTACCCGTGCACCGACGTGCTCTGCCTGGTCGGGCTGGTCGCGGGCGGCCACGGCCTCGCGCTGCTGCCGCACCGCGAGGAGCTGACGTCGGCCCGGATCGCGGCCGTACCGATCACCGACCCGCCGCTGGTGCTGCGGACGGAGCTGCTGCACGCGCTGACGCCCAGCCCCGCCGCACTGCCCGTCGCACGGGTGCTTACGGACGGTTAGCAGAGGGCAGGAGAGATCCACAGACGTCACTTTCGGGGGAGAGCTCATGCGGTTGACCCGCACCGCCGGTACTGCCGGGGCCTTGGCGATCGCGGCGGGGGCCGTGCTCGCGGCCGCGCCCGCGGCGGCAGCGAACACCTACGGGATGAAGATCACCATGTCGGGCGATCATGCCAGGCCGCTGCCGGGCGAACGGCAGACCTACCGGCTGACCGTGCGGAACACCGGCAAGCTGGCGCTGTCCGGCGCGTGGGTCGCGCTCAAACGGCCGAAGGGCTGGACGGCGAAGACGCCCGGCGGCTGCCACCGCGAAGGCCGCCGTGTGGTGTGCGGGCTCGGCCGGCTCGCGCCGGGCCAGACCAAGCGGCTCGTGCTCCGGATGACGGTCCCGTCCCGTCCGCGCTACGGCAAGGTGATGGTCACCGCGTTCACCGGCGCGAAGGCGTTCGAAGGACCGGTCACCTGCTTCAACGTGCACGTGGTGCGCGCGCGGAACTGATGACCGTCGGCTGATGACCGACGGCGGGCGGCGACGCTGTAGTTTGTCCGCATGGTCTGGGACGTGATGCGGCAAGACGACAACGGCAACCAGGTGCGCGTGGCCTCGCACCGGACGCGGGTCTCGGCCCTCGCCCATGTGCTGGTGTTCGAGAGCGGTGTCCAGCACAAGCAGACCTACTGGGTCGACGGCTCGGACGCGCCGCAGCTCACCACCAACCGCGACCTCTACCTCGCCGGGCTCAAGGTCGGCCGGGACGCCCGCGCCGCGTCCTGGTCGCTGTCGGCGTTCCTGCGCTCGCTGTGGAAGGTCAGTGCGGGGCTGCGCTCACGCACCGAACTGACCCTCGACGACCTCGGCGCGCTGCTGTCGGCCGCGGGATCCACCCCGCCGCCGTCCTACGACAGTGCCTGGACCGCGAAGGACCTGTCGCTGGAGGGCGCGCCGCAGAGCTACGCCGACTGGGAGCACGTCCTGCTCGCCCAGATCGCCGACCTGGAGGACTTCATCACGGCCGCGCCCGCCGCCGACCGCGCCGAAGGCATCGCCGCGCCCCGGCCCGAAGGCACCGGCGAGCGGGCCACCCCCGCGCTCTGGCGGAACTTCGACCCCGCCGCGTACGTCGAGTGCGCCATCGCCGGCGCGCTCGGCGGCTGGGACGCCGCCGACGGCGCCCGCCGCCCCAAGGACGGAGCCCCCGGGAAGTCACCCGTCCGGGAGATCACCGAGGTCTCCTGGACCGACGCCTCCCGCCTGCTGGTCTGCGGCCAGAACTACGCCTGACTTGCGCGTCCGTTGCTGGCCGAACTGGTTTCGGTCAGGCCATGGACGAAGGTCGGACCCCGGGGTTTTCATGATTGCGTGTCCCGGCTGATCCTGCTCGGCGTGGGGACGGCCGGGGCGTCGAGGCACGCACCGGCCGGTCTCCTGCTCGAGTACGGGCAGGTGCGGATCGGGTTCGACGGCGGCCCCGGATCCGAACCGCCGGAGAACGTCCACGCGTGGCTCGTCAGCGACCCGTTCGACCCGCTGCAGGAGCAGCGCAGGGCGCTCGCCCACGCCACCGGGATGCCGGAGCCCGCCGTGTCGCCCTACGACCACGGGGCGCTCCGGATCGCTCCACTGCCGCTGTCCGGACACGCCTACGGATACCGGATCAGCACCGGCACCAGGACCGCGATCTGGGCGCCGCACACCCCGCACTTCCCGGCGTGGGCGTCGGCCGCCGACCTGATGTTCGGCGCCGAGGCCGTCGCCGCCAGCGCGCGGAGCGCGGGCGTGCGACGGCTGGTGCTGACGGTGCCCGCCGAACACGACGGCTCCCCGCTGGGCGCCGAATGGGGCGAGGAGGGGCGGGCCTACCGGCTCTGAGCGGTCAGCCGGTCAGCTCACGGGCCCGTTCGGCGACCCGCTCGAACACTGCGGGGTCCGCGGCCCAGGCGCTGTCCGGGCGGGGCCAGTGGACGGCCACCTCGGTGATCCCGGCCGCCTTGTACTCGCCGTAGAGGTCTTCGAAGGCGTCAGGGGAGGCCAGCCAGTCGTCGCCGCTGAAACCGGTGAGCAGCACCTTCGCCAGCGCGGTGTGGTCGCGGCCCTGCGCGGCGCACACCTCTTCCAGCTTGGCGAGCTGGGCCTTCACCACCGGCAGGGCCGGGCCGTCGGCGCAGCCCTGCGGGTTGGCGATCCAGCCGTCGCCGAGCCGGGCCGCCAGCCGCATCCCGCGCGGCCCCTCCCCCGCGATCAGGAACGGCGGACGGCCGTCCACCAGACCGGGCGCGAGATTCGCCTCGCGGGCCGACCAGAACTCGCCCTTCACCGTGACCGGCGCGCGGGTGAGGAGCGCGTCGAGCTGCTCGGTCCACTCGGCGAACCGGTCGGCGCGGACCTTCGGTGACCACACCTCGTCCAGGAGCTCGCCGTCCGAGGTCGGCGACCCGCCGCCCGCGCCGATCCCGAGCACCAGCCGGCCCCCGGAGATCCGGTCGATGGTCTTGATGGCCGACGCGGTGGGGACCGGATGGCGGAAGTTCGGCGACGTCACCAGGGTGCCGAGCCTGATCGTGCTGGTCAGGGTGGCGGCCGCCGCCAGGGTCGGGTACGCGTCGTCCCAGGGGGTGTGGCCGCGCCACGCGGTGTGGTCGTAGATCCAGGCCGTCCGGAAACCGAGTTCCTCGGCCCGCTTCCAGCGTTCACCCATCGCCGGCCAGTCCTCGATGGGCCACATCACCACGCCGATATCCATGCCGTCATCCTGTCAGGAACTCACGCAGAGCCCACCAGCGGTGCGCGGTCGCGGCGACGCCGAGCCGGTCGAGCGGGTCGCCGGTGAGCTGCCGGAACCGGCGCACCCGGTACTTGACCGTGTTCGGATGGACGTGCAGGACGGCCGCCGCCGCCTCGACCCCGCCCCCCTCGTCCAGGTAGGCCAGGACGGTCCTGGCCAGCTCCCGGTGGAACGGATCGGCGCGGTCCAGGGCCGGCAGGAGCGTGTCGGCCAGCAGCGCGCCGAGCGCCGGTTCCCCGGACGTCACGGTGGGCAGGGCCAGCTCCGCCAG
>NZ_BAAGZI010000501.1:0-3622 GCF_054778695.1 Actinocorallia lasiicapitis | reverse complement strand
CGCGCAGGGGCCGCCCGCCGATCAGGGCGCTCCCGCTCAGGGACCGTCGGCCCGTCAGGCGGATGACGCTTGGGGCGCGCCCGCTCAGGCATCACCGACCACCCAGGCCGGTGGCGGTCAGGGACCGGCGGCCCGTCAGGCAGATGACGCCTGGGGCGCGCCCGTCCAGGCATCACCGACCGCTCAGGCGCCGTCGGCCCGTCAGACGGGCGATCAAGGCGCGCCCGGTCAGGGAGCGTCGGCCCGTCCGGCGGACGACGCTTGGGGTGCGCCTGCTCAGAACGCCGCGGCTCAGGCGGGCGGCGGTTGGGGCGGGCCCGCGCAGGGCGCGGGCTCCTCGGGGTCGGGGGCTGTCGGGGCTTCGGTCGATATCGGGGTGGTCCGGCAGATGTGGGGGCAGATCCTCGAGGCGGTGCAGCGGAAGAGCCGGGTGGCCTGGATGTCGCTGATGGAGGCGGCGGTGCCCGCGTCCGTCGAGGGGAACCTGCTGACGTTGACCTTCGAGACGGTCAGCAAGCATCGCAACTTCACGATGGGCAAGCGCGAAGGCGTCCTGTCGGAGGTGCTGAAGGAACTGCTGGGAGTGGACTGGCGGGTCGACGCGGTCGTGGGGAATGCGCCCGCGCCGCAGGTCAGGACGGCCCCCGCGCAGCCGGCGCCGACGACCTGGGAGCCCGCCGCGCCCGCACCGCGCCCGACGCCCGCCGCGCCCGTCCCGCTGCTGGTGACGGCGGCCACCGCCGAAGCGCTCAAGGGCCAGGCCGGGAAGCTCCGCGATCTCCTCGCCGCCCGCCCCGATCTGGAGCCTCTGGACGTCGCGTTCTCGCTCGGCACCCTGCGGGCGAAGCTGGAGCACCGGGCGATCGTCGTCGCCGACGACCGTGCCGAGGCGCTCGCCGGGCTCACCGCACTCGCCGACGGGCTCCCCGCACGCGGCGTCACCACGGGATCCGCCTCCTCCGGCAAGCTGGCCTTCCTCTTCTCCGGCCAGGGCAGCCAGCGCCTCGGCATGGGCCGCGAACTCTACGACGCGTTCCCGGTCTTCGCGGAGGCTTTCGACGCGGTCTGCGCTGAGCTGGACACCCACCTCGGTGGCCCTCCACACAAGACCGCCCACGGTGAAGAGGGCCTCCCTGACCGGTCGGTCGACGCCGATGCGGAAGGTCTGCCGGATCGGGTGGCCGAGGCTGGCGTCGGTTTGGTGGGTCGCCCGCTGCGCGAGGTGATCTGGGGGGATGCGGAGGCGCTGAACCAGACCGTTTACACGCAGACCGGGCTGTTCGCGTTCGAGGTCGCCCTGTTCCGGCTGCTGGAGTCGTGGGGGATTCGTCCCGATTTCCTGGCGGGGCATTCGATCGGAGAGATCGGCGCGGCGCACGTCGCCGGGGTGCTCTCCCTGGCCGACGCCGCCCGTCTCGTCGAGGCCAGGGGCCGTCTGATGCAGGCGCTCCCCGAGGGCGGCGCGATGATCGCGGTCGAGGCGACCGAGGACGAGGTGCACCCGCTGCTCACCGGGGAAGCGGGGATCGCCGCGGTGAACGGACCGCGTGCGGTGGTGGTGTCCGGAGCGGCCGCCGCCGTCGAGAAGATCGTGGAAGTGTTCGCCGGGCAAGGCCGCAAGACGACCCGGCTGCGGGTGTCGCACGCCTTCCACTCGCCGCTGATGGAACCGATGCTCGCCGAGTTCCGGCAGGTGGTCGAAGAGCTGAAGTTCGCGCCGCCGTCCCTTCCGATCATGTCGACGGTGACCGGTGGAACCGCCGACGTGGCGTTGCCCGGCTATTGGGTGCGGCATGTCCGCGAGGCGGTCCGGTTCGCCGACGGAATCCGCGCCCTGGAGGCGGCCGGGGCCACCCGGTTCCTGGAGATCGGTCCCGACGGGGTGCTCACCGGCCTGGCCGCCCAGACGGCCGAGTCCGAGCGGACCGTGCTGACGGCGTCCCTGCGCAAGGACCGTCCCGAAGCCCGCACCCTGCTGACGGCCGTCGCCGAACTCCACGTGAACGGCGTCAAACTGGCCTGGGAGCGGCTGCTCGCGGACGGCCGCAGGGCCGATCTGCCGACCTACGCGTTCCAACGGGAACGGTTCTGGATCGAGTCGTCCTACGGCACGGGCGGCGACACCGCCGGGCTGGACGCGGTGACCCATCCGCTGCTGGGCGCGTCGATGGCACTGCCCGCCACCGGCGGAGCCGTCTTCACCGGCAGGCTCTCGGTCGCCGACCAGCCGTGGCTCGCCGACCACGCCGTCGGCGGCACGCTGATCTTCCCGGGGACCGGGTTCGTGGAGCTCGCGGTCCGCGCCGGCGACGAACTCGGCCTGTCCCGGGTGGACGAGCTCACCCTGGAAGCGCCGCTGGTCCTGCCCGAGCGGTCGGCGGTCCCGATCCGGGTGACGGTCGGCGGCGACGACGGCACCGGCCGTCGCACGGTCAGTGTGCACTCCCGCACCGGCACGGTCTGGACCCGGCACGCCGAAGGGCTCCTCGCCACCGCCGCCGCTCCACCGCCCGCGCTCACCCAGTGGCCGCCGGACGGCGCGGAGCCGATCAGCCTCGACGGCCTTTACACCGATCTCGCCGAAGGCGGCCTGGAGTACGGTCCGGTGTTCCGGGGCCTGCGCGCCGCCTGGGCGGCAGGCGACCGGGTGCACGCCGAGGTGGCGCTGCCCGCCGGCACCGACGTCACCGGTTTCGGCCTGCACCCGGCCCTCCTGGACGCCGCCCTCCACGCGATCGCCCTGACCTCCGGCAGCGACCAGGCGGCCCTCCCGTTCGCCTGGTCGGGCGTGGAACTCCACGCGACCGGCGCGAACACCCTCCGTCTGACGATCTCCCCGGCCGCCGACGGCGGGGTCGCCCTCGAGGCGGCGGATTCCTCCGGGCATCCGGTGGTTTCCGTCGGCTCGCTCGCCCTACGGCCCCTCCCCGCCGACGCGCTCACCGCCCCCGCCCGCGACGACCTGTTCCAGGTGGACTGGACCCCGGTCCCGGTCGTCCCCGCCGACGTCGAGGCGGTGGAGTGGAGGGAGATCCCGGCGGACGGACCGGTCCGGGGCCTGGTGCTGCTGCGTCCCGCCGACGTGTTCGAAGCACTCGATGTGATCCGGCCGTGGCTGGCCGACGAGCGGTTCGCCGACGCGACCCTCGTGGTGGCGACGTCAGGGGCGATGGGGCTGCCGGGCGAGGACGTCGCCGACCTGGCGGGCGCCGCCGTGTGGGGGCTGGTGCGCAGCGCCCAGTCGGAGGATCCGGGCCGGATCGTCCTCGCCGACCTCGACGAGCCTTCCGCCCTGCCCGCCGCGGTCGCCGCGGGTGAGTCCCAGATCGTGGTCCGTGGCGGAACCGTCTACGTTCCACGGTTGGCCCGCGTCACCGAAACCCCTGCCGACCAGGGATTCTCTTCCGACGGCCCGGTTCTGGTCACCGGCGGGCTGGGCGCGTTGGGCGGCCTGGTCGCCCGCCATCTCGTCACCGTCCACGGCGTGCGGGAGCTGCTGTTGACGGGCCGTCGCGGGCTGGACACGCCCGGCGCGTCGGAGCTGGTGGCCGAGCTGGCCGGGTTGGGCGCGCAGGTCGAGGTGGCGGCGTGTGACGTCGCCGACCGAGACGCGGTCGCCGGG
>NZ_BAAGZI010000500.1:0-3640 GCF_054778695.1 Actinocorallia lasiicapitis | reverse complement strand
CAGATCCCCACCGCCGCGCCGGGCGCCACCCGGCCCGCCGGGACGCTCGCGATCGCGCCGAGCGCGAACAGCCCGAAGAACGGCCCTTCCGGTTTGAGCCCCAGCCGGTCGGTGAGGAGCGACACCACCCCCGCGAAGATCACTTCGGTGGCGACGAGGGCCCAGGTCGCCGCGCCCAGCTCGGCCAGGAGCACCCCGAGCGCGACGCCCGCGAGCAGCACCGTCCCGGCCTGCGCCTGCTGGACGAGCCTGCGCCGGTGGACCACGGCCCGCCCGTACATCCCGGTGATCGCCCCGAAGACCGAGTAGATCATCAGATCGGGACGTCCGGCGGCCAGCAGCAGCGCCCCGGGGACCGCGAGCCCCAACGCCACCCGGAACGCATGGTGATGATCGTCGATCCTGGGCGCCACCGCGACGAGCCCCCGCACATGGACCACCACCGCGCCCCGGACGCGCACCCGAACCACCCGCACCGAAGCTCCGATCCCCCCGCCCGCCGACGCCAGAGAGTATCTTCCCGACCCGGATGCGTCGCGCCCGGTCCACCGAATTGAGCTGTGACCTGAGTATCTGAGCGGATGTGCCCGGCCCGTCCCGGCGGGATGATCAGATCATGGACGTTGCCCGCTGCCCGCGCTGCTTCATACCGCTCCCCGCCGAGGGACCGGCGGTCTGCCCGGCCTGCCGCCTCCCGCTCGACGGCGCTCCGGCGGCCGAACTCCGGCAGATCGACGTCCGGCTGGGAGCGCTGCGCGCCGAGACCGACGGCCTGCTCCACCGCCGCGCCGCCCTGCTGTACGAGCTCCGCGCCACCCCGGAGCCGACCGCCGAACTGAGCGGCCTGGCCGTCCGGAACCTGCTCCTGATTCTGGGCGTGGGCCTGCTGGCCGTCGCCGCGCTGGTGTTCACGCTGGTGAGCTGGGGCCGTCTTGGACTGCCCGTCAAGGCGACGATCCTGAGCTCCGCCGCGGCTCTCGCCCTGTTCCTGCCCTGGCCGCTGGTGCGCCGCCGGTTGAAGGCCACCGCCGAGGCCGTCGCCGTCGTCGGCCTCCTCCTGGTCGTCCTCGAGCTCTACGCCGCCTACTCCTACGGTCTCCTCGACGGCGTCCCGGCGCGCTGGTACGCCACCGCCGCCGCCACTTTCTTCACCGTCTTCGCCGCGGTCTACGCCCGCTACTCCCCGCTCCGCCTCCCCCGCGCCGCCGCCCTCCTCGCCGCCCAGCTCCCCCTCGCCCTGGCCGCGTTCGCCCTCCACGCCACCCCCACCGAGTTCGCCGTCACCCTCCTGGCCATTTCTCTCCTCGATCTCGCACAGGTGCGGCGGGACGGGGTCGTCGTGGTGGCGGGGCTGGTGGTGGGGGCGTTGGGGCTGCTGCTGGCGGGCGGCGGACCGGCGCGGGCCGACGCCGTCCGCGACCGGCAGTGGCCCGTCCTCAATGACTTGAACGTCCCGAAGGCGTGGGCGTTCGGCAAGGGGGCGGGCGTCACCGTCGCGGTGCTGGACTCCGGGGTCGATCCCGGTCAGCCCGACCTCACCGGCTCCGTCATCGCGGGCCCCGATCTGACGGCCGGGGCCAACCCGCCGGGCGTCGCACCGCAGATGCTGCACGGCACCAACATGGCGTCGATCATCGCGGGGCACGGCCACGGCCCGGACGGGGCGGACGGCGTCCTGGGCGTCGCACCCGAAGCGAAGATCCTCTCGGTGCGGGTGATCCTGGAGAACGCCGAGCCCGGCTTCACCGTCTACAACACCGAGCCCCGCTACGACCGGGCCATCGCCGACGGCATCCGCTACGCCGTCGACCACGGCGCCGGCGTGATCAACATGTCGCTGGGCAAGCCCGTCCCGACCGCCGCGGAGCGGCAGGCCATCGCCTACGCCGTCCAGAAGGGCGCGGTGGTGGTGGCCGCGGCGGGCAACGAGGGCGCGTCGAAGACCGCCAAACGCACCGGAAACGCCCCGTACTCCTTTCCGGCTTCGTTCCCCGGCGTGATCGCGGTCGCGGCCGTCGACTCCGCCCACGAGCACGCGGGTTTCTCCAACAAGAACAGCGCCGTCGTGGTCTCGGCGCCGGGCGTGGACATCGTCGGCGCGGGCCCCGGCGACTCCTACTGGATCGGCGACGGCACCAGCCCCGCCACGGCGTTCGTCTCAGGCGTCGCCGCCCTGATCCGCGCCCGCCACCCCGCCCTGGCCCCCGCACTGGTCACCCAGGCCATCATCACCGGCGCGGCCCACCGCCCCGCCACGGGCTACAGCCCCGCCCTGGGCTTCGGCGAGGTCGACGCCCTGGCCGCCCTGAAAGCCTCCGACGCCCTCACCACCACCCGCCTCACCGGCCTGGGCGCCGACCCGGGAACCTCTCTCCTCCCCCCTTCCCCCACCCGCGTCGTCCACCACGACACCCACCTCCTCCTCACCAGCACCCTCACCGCCCTCCTGGCCCTCGCCACCTCCGTCGCCACCGCCCTCCTAGCCCTCCGCCGCCCCCGGAGGGCGCGCACCTGGTGAATTAGTCGGGTGGGTGGGGGTGGTGTGGCACGAGGAGGGGGGATCTTCCGCTCTAATTACTTTGATGTCCAGTGCTCCCTATCGGCTCGTCCGGCGCGGTGGTAACACCGGGGCCGTTGACGTGCCACGGCTGGACGAGGCGCAGCGGCGGGTGGTGGCGCATCGCGGGGGGCCGCTGCTGGTGCTGGCGGGGCCGGGGACGGGGAAGACGACGACGATCGTCGAATCCGTGGTCGGGCGGGTCGAAGAGGGGGGCGATCCCGAGCGGATGCTCGTCCTGACGTTCTCGCGGAAGGCCGCCGAGGAGATCAGGGACCGGATCACCGGACGGCTCGGCGTGACGACGACCACACCGCTCGCCCTGACCTTCCACTCCTACGCGTGGGCGCTGCTGCGACGGCAGGCCGTCCTGGAAGAGCTCGAGCCGCCGCGGCTGCTGACCGGGCCCGAGCAGCTCCTGGAGTTCCGGCGGCTGCTCGCGGGCGAGGTCGAGGACGGGGCGAAAGGCTGGCCGGAACGGCTGCTGCCCGCGCTCAACACGCGGGGGTTCGCCGAAGAGCTCCGCGACTTCACCCTGCGCGCCGCCGAACGGGACATCGACCCGCAGAAACTGTTCGAACTGGGCACCCGCCAGGGCCGGGACGACTGGGTGGCGATCGCCCGTTTCATGCTCAGATACGGGCAGCGCCAAGATCTCGACCCCGTCCCGTCCTACGACTACACCGAGATCATCCGCGAGGCGGGCGGGCTGCTCGCGTTCGACGCCGACGTCAGGGAGCGGGAACGCGGAGCCTACGACGCGATCTTCGTGGACGAGTACCAGGACACCGACCCCGCCCAGGAACGCCTGCTCCGCCAGCTCGCCGACGGCGGCCGCGACCTGGTCGCGGTCGGCGACCCCGACCAGTCGATCTACGGGTTCCGCGGCGCGGAGGTCCGGGCGATCCTGGAGTTCCCCGAACGGTTCCGGCACCTCGACGGAAGGCCCGCCGAGACCGTCGCGCTGAACGTGTGCCGCCGGATGGGGGCGCCGCTGGTGGAGGCGTCGCGACGGGTCGCGCGGCGGCTGCCCGGCAGGGTCGAGCACCGCGCGCTGGTCACCCCGGAGCAGCCGGACGCCCC
>NZ_BAAGZI010000499.1:0-3650 GCF_054778695.1 Actinocorallia lasiicapitis | reverse complement strand
CCTGCTGGCCGGGGTGGTGCTGGACGCCGCCCAGTCGGGCGGGGTGGTCGTCCTGGACGGGCTGGCCACCTCGTTGGCGGCGCTGGCGGCCGTCCGGATGAGCCCGGGGGTCGCCGCCCACCTCGTGGCGGGCCAGCGCAGCCGCGAACGCGCGCACGCGCTCGTCCTGCGCGAACTCGGCCTCGAACCCCTGCTCGACCTGAGGCTCAGGGCCGGTGAGGGGGTCGGTGCCTGCCTGGCGGCGGGGCTGGTGCTGGGCGGGCTTCGGATACGCGCCGAGACCGCCAGGACGGCCGTCCGATGAGCGGGAAAAACTTCGCCCAACCAAGATCGACGAGCGGGCTGGGCGGGAAGAAGACCGGGGTGCGGAACGGACACGGGCGGACGACGGACGCCGACGTCGCCCAGATCCTGCTGGTCGCCTCCCGCGCGGGCGAACTGCTGCTGCGCAGCGGCTCCTCGGCCGCCGACACCGTCGCCACCACCCGGCGGATCACCGAGGCGCTCGGCCTGCGCGACTGCCTCGTCGACGTGACCCTCACCGCGCTGTACCTGTCGCACCGCAGCGGGCCGCGGTCCGCGCCGATGACCGAGGTCAGGATCGTCCGGGGCACCTCGGTCTCCTACGACCGGATCCAGCGCGTCCACGACTTCCTGGCCGACGTCGAGGCCGGGCGGGTGCCGCTGCGGGTCGCGCTGCGCAGGCTCGACGAGATCGACCGGAGCCGGCCGCTGTACCCGGGCTGGGTGGAGACCCTGGCCTGGGCGGCGCTGTCGGGGTTCTTCACGGTGATCCTGCGCGGCGGCTGGGTGGTGTTCGTGGCCGCGTTCGCCGCCGCGGCCGTCGTCGACCGGGTCAACCGGTGGATGTCGGCGCGCGGCGTGCCGGTCTTCCACCAGGCCGTGTTCAGCGGGGCGGCCGCGACGATCGTCGCGACGGGTGTGGCGCTGGCCGGGTTCACCGGCAACGCCGCGCCGATCGTCGCGGGCGGGATCGCGGTGATGCTGCCGGGGCTGGCGTTCACCGGCGGCGTCCAGGACGCCATCCAGGGCTATCTGGTGACGGCCGTGGCCCGCACGTTCGACGCCGCGCTCGTCACCGCGGCGCTGGTCGCGGGGGTGGGCGCCGCGCTGTACGGGGCGGTCAGGCTGGGGCTCGACGTGCCGCAGGTGCAGCCGGGCGGGCTCGATCTGGGCGGCTGGCGTGAGCTGCCGCTGCAGCTCGTCGCGGCGGGGTTCGTCTGCGCGTTCCTCGCGGTCTGCTTCCAGGCGCCCGCCTCCGGGCTGGTCACCGCGTTCGGCTCCGGCGCGATCGGCTGGTTCCTGTTCCTGATGCTCTGGATGCACGCCGGCTTCCCCATGACGATCGCCGCCGCCCTCGCCTCCGTCGTGATCGGGATCTACGCGCAGCTCCTCGACCGGTTCGCCGGGCTGCCCGGGCCGCTGACGGTCGTCGCGGGAATCGCGCCGATGGCGCCCGGCTACGTGATCTACCAGGGGATGCTCCACCTCAGCCACGGCGACGTCGCCCCCGGCCTGAAAACGATCGGGCAGGCCGTCACGGTCGGACTCGGACTGGCCGCTGGAGTCACTTTCGGCCAGATCGCCGCGGGCCTCGGCGTGCGCTCGAAGACTTAGGCTGAACCCACTAACAAGATTCTTCTGGGGGTTCGATCATGCGTAGAGTCGCACTAGGTTCGCAGGGGCTTGAAGTCTCCGCCCAGGGGCTGGGCTGCATGGGAATGAGCCAGTCGTACGGGCCCGCCGACGACACGGCGTCGATCGCGACCCTGTATCGGGCCATCGAGCTGGGCGTCACCCTGTTCGACACGGCCAACGTGTACGGGGCTACTGGGATCTACGGGTTCGGCGCCAACGAGAAGCTGCTCGGCTACGCCCTGAAGGACCGGAGGGACGAGGTCCAGATCGCCACCAAGGTCGGCATCCAGGACATCGACCCCGAGCAGAAGGCGAAGTTCCGGCTCGGCGCCGACCCCGCCTACGTCAAGCAGGCCGCCGAGGAGTCGCTGCGGCGACTGCGCACCGACCACATCGACCTGTACTACCTGCACCGGGTCGACCCGCGGACCCCGATCGAGGACACCATCGGGGCGATGGCCGAACTGGTCGCCGAAGGCAAGGTCCGCTATCTGGGCGTCTCGGAGACCACCGCGCAGGAGCTGGAGCGGGCGCACGCCGTCCACCCGATCAGCGCGATCCAGTCCGAGTACTCCCTGTGGACGCGCGGCATCGAGGAGTCGGTCCTGCCGACGGCCCGCGCGCTCGGCATCGGCGTCGTGCCGTTCGCGCCGCTCGGCCGCGGCTTCCTGACCGGCACCGTCAGCACCGGCACGGCCTTCGCCGCCGACGACTTCCGGGCCGGCAACCCGCGGTTCGCCGCCGGCAACCTGGACGCCAACCAGGCGCTGGTCGAGGTCGTCCGGGAGGTGGCCGCCGCCCACGACGTGCTGCCAGGGCAGGTCGCCCTCGCCTGGGTGCACGCGCAGGGCGACGACCTGGTGCCCATCCCCGGCACCAAGCGGGTCTCCTACCTGGAGCAGAACACGGCCGCCGCCGACGTGAAGCTCAGCGCCGACGACCTCGCCCGCCTGGACGCCCTCGCCGCCCAGGCCGCCGGCTCCCGCTACTGAACCACCCCCGGTGCGGACCCCGCCGGGGCCCGCACCGGGTCGGCTGAGGTAACCGTACGATCACGGCTCAAACCGGATGCCTTGGGTGGGCGTCCTACGGGGCAGACCGTTGCGGGAGGAGCCGTCACCTATGCCTGAGGTCGGATATGCCTGAGGTCGAGCCGCTGCAGCCGGGAGACCCCGCGTCGCTCGGCGCCTACCGGCTGACCGGACGGATCGGTTCGGGCGGTCAGGGGGTCGTCTACCTGGGCACGGGCCCGGATCTGGAGACCGTCGCCGTCAAACTGCTGAGCGCCCATCTCGACGAGACGGCGCGCCAGCGGTTCGTGCGGGAGCTCGCCGCCACCAAACGCGTCGCCCGGTTCTGCACCGCGCAGGTCCTGGACGCCGACCTCGAAGGGGACCGGCCGTACATCGTCAGCGAGTACGTGCCGGGCCCCTCGCTCGCCGAGTACGTGGCGCGCGACGGGGTGCTGGCCGGCGGCGCGCTGGAACGGCTCGCCACCGGCACCCTGACGGCGCTCGCCGCCATCCACACCGCCGGGGTGATCCACCGGGACTTCAAACCGCACAACGTGATCCTCGGCCCGGACGGGCCGCGCGTCATCGACTTCGGGATCGCCAGGGCGCTCGGCGACGCCGTCACCAGCACCCTGCCCAGCGGCGTGATCGGCACGCCCGCCTACATGGCGCCCGAGCAGGTCCGGGGACTGGCGATCGGCACGCACGCCGACGTGTGGGCGTGGGCCGCGACGATCGTGTTCGCGGCGACCGGGGTGCCGCCGTTCGGGCAGGACAGCATCCCGACCGTCGCGGGCCGGATCCTGCACGCCGACCCCAACCTCGGCGAGCTCGCCGAACCGCTGCGGGCGCTGGTCGTCGCGGCGCTCACCAAGGACCCGGCGGTACGGCCGTCCGCGCAGGTCCTGCTGATGAACCTGCTGGGCGGCCCCGCCGAGGCGCCTGTCCCGCCGCCCGGAGTGCCGCCGACCGCGCTGC
>NZ_BAAGZI010000498.1:0-3658 GCF_054778695.1 Actinocorallia lasiicapitis | reverse complement strand
CTCGGCGGGAGCGGCCATCGCGGCGAGCGCGCGGCGCGCCTCCGGCAGGGTCGCGGCGAAGACGGTGACGCAGTCGAGCGACCGGCACGCCGGCACCACCCCGCCGGTCGGGACGAGCCCGTAGGTCGGCTTCAGCCCGACGATCCCGTTGAACGCGGCGGGTACCCGTCCCGAGCCCGCCGTGTCGGTGCCCAACGCGAAATCGGCGATCCCCAGCGCGACGGCCACCGCCGACCCCGAACTGGACCCGCCGGCGACGTACTCCGGATCGACGGCGTTGCGGACGGCCCCGTACGGGCTGCGGGTCCCGACCAGGCCGGTGGCGAACTGGTCGAGGTTGGTCGTCCCGAGCGGCACTGCCCCCGCCGCCCGCAACCGTGCGACGGCCACGGCGTCCTTTTCGGGCAGATACCCATAGGACGGGCACCCCGCCGTCGTCACCAACCCCGCCACATCGATGTTTCCCTTGACCGCGAAAACAGTCCCGTACAGCGGCAGCGCCGGATCGGCGGCCGCCGCCTCGGCCTCCACCTCGTCCTGCGGCCGCAACGTGATCCACAGTTCGGGACGGTCGGTCTCGGCGATCCGCGCGTAGGCGCGCCGCACCCTGGCGACGGCGGGGCTGGGCTGGGTCATCGGGACGCTCCGATCGGAAGGAGGACGACAAGGGGTGTACCGGGCTCCACCTGGTCGCCCGGCGAGACCAGGACGCTCGCCACCCGCCCGGGGCCGGGCGCGGCGACGGCCGATTCCATCTTCATCGCCTCGAGGATGACCAGCCGCTGACCTGCGGCGACGACCTCCCCCGGGGCGACGGAAAGCTGCCAGACACTCGCCCCGAACTCGGCCTCCACGACGGTCGCGCCGGGCGGCAACTCCAGTTCGGCGGCGGCGGGGGCCACGGGCTCGTCGGTCCTGGCGAACTCGCCCGCGGCCTCCCAGGCGGCGCGTTCTGCCTGGAACGCGGCCGCCTGGCGGGCCCGGAACTCCGCGATCGACGCGGCCTCCGCCGCCAGGAACGCCCGATGGTCGGCGAGCGAGAACACCCCCTGCTCGATCTTGAGGTCGAGGCGTCCCGCGGCCATGTCGGCGCGCAGGTCGAGCAGTTCGTCGGCGGTGACGGGATACCAGCGGATCCGGTCGAAGAACCGCAGCAGCCAGGGTCTGCCCTGCTCGTAGGGGCCGCGCTGGTGCCAGCCCGACCACACCTGGGTGGTGCGGCCGACGAACTGGTAGCCGCCGGGCCCCTCCATCCCGTACACGCACAGGTAGGCGCCGCCGATCCCGACGCTGTTCTCGGCCGTCCAGGTGCGGGCCGGGTTGTACTTGGTGGTGACGAGCCGGTGCCGCGGGTCGAGGGGGGTCGCGACGGGCGCGCCCAGGTAGACGTCGCCGAGGCCGAGCACCAGGTATTCGGCGTCGAACACGGTCCGGTGGACTTCCTCGACGGTCGCCAGCCCGTTGACCCGGCGGATGAACTCGATGTTCCACGGGCACCACGGCGCGTCGTCGCGGACCCCGGCCATGTACCGGTCGATGGCCTCGCGGGTGGCGGGATCGTCCCAGGACAGCGGCAGGTGCACGGTCCGCGAGGAGACGACCAGCTCGTCGGTGGGCGGCAGCGTCGCGGTGATCCGCAGCAGTTCGGCGAGGAGCACCGGCTGCGGCAGGACCGCCGGATCGAAGTGGGCTTGGAGGGAGCGGATGCCGGGCGTGACGTCCAGCAGCCCGGCCGGCCGCGCCGCGTCCAGGGCCTCGCCGAGGGCGTGCACCCGCATCCGCAGTTCGAGGTCGAGCTCCATCGCGCCGAACTCGACGAGGATGTTGTCGTCGCCGCTCCGCCGGAACGTCACATCGCCGTGCCGGGCCAGCACTCCCCCGTCGCCCGGCCGCCCCACCGGCGACGGCGCCGGGACGAACCGGACCGTGTCGCCGGGCCTGAGCTGGCCGAGTTTCCACCGTTCGGACGTCACGACGGTCGCCGGGCAGACGAACCCGCCGAGCGACGGCCCGTCCGGACCGAGGATCACGGGCATGTCCCCAGTGAAGTCGACCGCGCCGACCGAGTAGGGCGTGTCGTGGATGTTCGACGGGTGCAGCCCGGCCTCTCCCCCGTCGGCCCGCGCCCACCGGGGTTTCGGCCCGACCAGCCGCACCCCGGTCCGCGCCGAGTTGTGGTGCACCCTCCACTCGGCCGCGTAGAACTCCGCGACGTCCTCGACGGTGAAGAACTCAGGCGCCGCGTGGGGCCCCTCCACGACCCCGATCTCCCACCGCCCGTCCATGATCGTGTCGAGCTGCGGCGTGTCGACGGTTTCAGCGGGCCCGAACGGGCGACACGCCGCAGCTCGAGGCGATCTCGTGCGGAGGGTGTCGCCTGGGCGGAGGGAGCGGCCGGCGTGGCCGCCGAAGCCGCCGAGGGTGAAGGTGGAGGCGCTGCCCAGGAAGTCCGGGATGTCGAGGCCGCCGGAGAACAGCAGGTAGGTGCGGAGTCCCGTCGGGGGGGCGCCTAGTTCGAGAGTCGCGCCCGCGGGGACGGTGAACGGCTCGTTCCGGGGGGCGGGCGCGCCGTCGACCGTGACCCGTGCGGGCGCGCCGGTGACGCAGACCGTCGTCGCGTGGGTGAAGCGGAGGGCGGGGCCGAGCAGGGTGCATTCGAGGCCGGGGGCGCCCGGCGGGTTGCCGAGGAGCCCGTTGCCGAGGCGGAACGAACGGTCGTCCATCGGCCCGGACGGCGGGACCCCGACCTGCCAGTACCCGATCCGGCCCGGTAGATCCTGCACCGTCGTCAGGACGCCGGGACGCACCACCTCGATCCGCGGCGAGGTGTCGGTGAGGCCGGCGAGGGTGCCGGTGTGGTGGACGGCCGCGCCGACCCCGGGGTCGGCGGCGATGGCGCGGAGCAGGCCGAGATTGGTCTCGACGCCGTCGATCCGGCTCTCCTCCAGCGCGTCGCGGAGCCGGGTGAGGGCGGCCGCCCGGTCGTCGCCGTGCGCGATGACCTTGGCGAGCAGCGGATCGTAGGACGAGGTGACGACGGTGCCGGTCTCCGCCCAGCCGTCGACCCGGACGTCGCCGGGGAAACGCACCCGGGTGAGCAGCCCGGCGCTGGGCCGGTGGTCCTTGGCCGGGTTCTCGGCGTAAACCCGGGCCTCGACGGCGTGACCGCGCGGCTCGGGCACCCCGGCGTCGAACAGGGTGAGATCGTCCTGGGCGAGCCGCAGCATCCACTCCACCAGGTCCACCCCGTAGACCGCCTCGGTGACGGGATGCTCGACCTGGAGCCGGGTGTTGACCTCGAGGAAGTACGGTTCGCGCCGGACGGGATCGTAGATGAACTCGACCGTCCCCGCCGACCGGTAACCGACCGACGCGCACAGCCGCGCCGCGCTGTCGGCGAGGAGTTCCCGCACGTCGGCGGGTAGATCCGGGGCGGGCGCCTCCTCGACGACCTTCTGGTGGCGGCGCTGGAGGGAGCAGTCCCGGTCGCCGAACAGGGCGATCCGGCCCCTGCCGTCGCCGAACACCTGCACCTCGACGTGGCGGGCGTCGCCGACCAGGCGTTCCAGGAACACGCCCGAGGTGGCGAAGCCCGCGGCGGCCGTCCGGTGGACGGCGTCCCAGGCGTCGGCGAGGTCGGCGTCGTCGCGGCAGGCGC
>NZ_BAAGZI010000497.1:0-3680 GCF_054778695.1 Actinocorallia lasiicapitis | reverse complement strand
GAGCGGGGCCGGCGCGGACCCCGCCGCGGGCTGCGGTCCCGCTACCGCCGTCACGACCGCGCACGATGTCGACCCGCTGAAGCCCGCGCCGAAGCCGCGGCTGCCCGTCACGGTCGACTCCGCCGACGGCTCGAAGGTCACGGTCAAGGACGCGTCGCGGATCCTGCCCGTCAACCTGTACGGCTCGATCGCGGAGATCGTGTTCAGCCTCGGCCTCGGCGGCAGCGTCGTCGGCCGGGACGCCTCCACGACCTTCCCCGCCGCCGCGGGCAGACCCCTGGCCACCGACCAGGGCCATGATCTGTCGGCCGAGGCGATCCTCGCGCTGAACCCGACGGTCGTGCTCGCCGACAAGAGCATCGGCCCGCCCGAGGTGCTGACCCAGCTCCGCCAGTCCGGCATTCCCGTCGTGCTCATCGACGACGAGCAGACCCTGCCCGCCGTCGGCCGCCACATCACCGCCATCGCCCGCGCCCTCGGCGTCGACGCGGCGGGCGAGAAGCTCAACAAGCGCGTCACCGCGCAGATCGAGGCCGCCAGGAAGACGGCCCCGGCCCGGCCGCTGCGCGTCGCGTTCCTCTACCTGCGCGGCACCGCGGGCGTCTACCTGATGGGTGGCAAGGGCGCGGGCTCCGACGCCATGATCCAGGCGATCGGCGCGACCGACGCCGGCACCGCCGCCGGGCTCAGCGGATTCCGGCCGATGACCAGCGAAGGCATGATCAACGCCGCGCCGGACGTGATCCTCGTCATGTCGGCGGGGCTGAAATCGGTCGGCGGCCCCGACGGGCTGCTGAAGCTGCCGGGCGTCGCCCAGACCCCCGCGGGCCAGCACCGCAGGATCGTCGACGCCGACGACGGCGCGCTGCTCAACTTCGGCGCCCGCACCGGCGACACCATCGGCGCGCTCGCCAAGGCGGTCTACGCACCATGCGGGAAATAGCCCCCCGTCCGGCCGGGGTGAAGGCCCCGCCCGCCCGGTGGCGCGCACGGCTCGGCCGCGGCGGGCTGCTCGCCGGGCTGACGCTCGCGCTGCTCGTCCTCTGCGTGCTGGCCGCGGGCAGCGGCCAGGTCGACATCCCGCCGAGCCAGGTCCTCGGCTCGCTCCTGCACCGGATCGGGCTCGACCTCGGCCCCGAACCGACCGCGGTCCAGGGCGAGAACGCGCTGTGGGTGGTGCGGTTCCCGCGCGTCCTGCTCGCTGTGGTCACCGGTGCGGCCCTCGGCTGCGCGGGCGCGCTCATGCAGGGCGTGTTCGGCAACCCGCTCGCCGAACCGGGCGTCATCGGCGTCTCCTGGGGTTCGGCCGTGGGCGCCGCGACGGTCATCGTGTTCGGGCTCACCGGACTCGGCGGCTGGACGATCGTGCTCGCCGCGTTCGCCTGCGGCCTCGCCACGACACTCCTGGTCTATGTGATGAGCCGCGCCCAAGGACGCACCGAGGTGGTGACCCTCCTGCTCACCGGCATCGCCGTCAACGCCGTCGCGACGGCCGCGCTCGGCCTGCTGATGTTCGCCTCCACCAACGACGGGCTGCGCGCCATCACCTCCTGGCAGCTCGGCAGCCTCGCCGGGGCCACCTGGGACTCCGTGACGGTCGTCGGCCCCGTCGCCGTCGTCGGATGCGCCGCCGCGTTCCTGCTCGCCGCCAGGCTCGACCTGCTGTCGCTCGGCGAGAAGACCGCGCGGCACCTCGGCGTCAACGTCGAAGGGCTCCGCTTCACCGGGATCATCCTGATCGCGCTGCTGACCTCGTCGGCCGTCGCGTTCAGCGGGATCATCGCGTTCGTCGGCCTCGTCGTGCCGCATCTGATCCGGATGGTCGCCGGGCCCGGCCACCGCACGCTGCTGCCCGCCAGCGCGCTCGGCGGGGCGTGCCTGCTGGTCGTCGCCGACCTCGTCGCCAGGACCGCGATCGACTTCCAGGAACTCCCGCTGGGCGTCCTCACCTCGATCGTCGGCGGGCCGTTCTTCTTCTGGCTGCTGCGCAGGACCCGTGCCAGGTCGGGAGGCTGGGGATGACCTTCACCTGGATGCGCCGCTCCGCCCGGCTGCCGGGCGGGACGGCCACGCTCAGCGCGTCCGGGCTGACCGTGCGGCGCGGCCCCCGCACGATCCTCCAAAGCGTCGACCTCGAGCTGCGTCCCGGCGAGGTGCTCGCGCTCGTCGGCCCCAACGGGGCGGGCAAATCGACGCTGCTCGGCGCGCTCTGCGGCGACCTCGAAGCCGAGGGCGCCGTCCTGCTCGACGGAAAGCCGCTCGGCGCCTGGCGGCCCGTCGAGATCGCGATGCGCCGGGCCATCCTCACCCAGCGCAACAGCCTCGCGTTCGCGTTCACGGTCGAGGACGTCGTCCGGATGGGCCGCGCGCCCTGGGCGGGGACCCCGTACGCGGACGACGACGACGGCGCCGTCGCCCGCGCGCTCAAGGACGCCGACGTCGAGCGGTTCGCCGACCGCCGCTACCCCGAACTGTCGGGCGGCGAGCAGGCGCGGGTCGCGCTCGCCCGTGTGCTCGCCCAGCGGACCCCGATCGTCCTGCTGGACGAGCCGACCGCCGCGCTCGACGTCCGCCACCAGGAACTGGTGTTCTCCACCGCCAGAGCCCAGGCCGACGAGGGCCGCGCCATCGTCGCGGTCGTCCACGACCTGGCGCTGGCCGCCGCGCTCGCCGACCGGATCGCGGTCCTCGCCGGCGGCAGGCTCGCCGTGTGCGGCCCGCCCGCCGACGTCCTGGACGGCCCCCTGCTCAGCGAGGTCTACGAGCACCCCATCGAGATCCTTCCCCACCCCCGGACCGGACGCCCGGTCGTCCTCCCCGTCCGCGACTAGACTCGGGGGCTCCATCCTGTTCGAGGAGGCGTGCCATGGACCGGCCGTTCGACATCGTGCTCTACGGGGCGACCGGGTTCACCGGAGGGCTCACCGCCGAGTATCTGGCGGAGCACGCGGGCGGGGTCCGGTGGGCGCTCGCCGGGCGCAGCCGCGCCAAGCTGGAAGCGGTCCGCGACCGGATCGGCCTGGACGTCCCGCTGCTCCACGCCGACGCCGACGATCCCGCCACCCTCGATGAGCTGTCCCGGAAGACCAGGCTGGTCATCAGCACGGTCGGGCCGTACGTGCTGCACGGGGAACCGCTGGTCGCCGCGTGCGCGCGCAACGGCACCGACTACGTCGACCTGACCGGCGAGCCGACCTTCGTGGACCGGATGTACGTCCGCTACCACCAGCAGGCCGTCGCGTCGGGCGCGCGGATCGTGCACGCCTGCGGTTTCGACTCGATCCCGCACGACCTCGGCGTGTACTTCACCGTCCAGCACCTGCCGAAGGACGTGCCGCTGCGCGTCGAAGGGTTCCTGCAGGTCCGCGGCACGATCTCCGGTGGCACGCTGGCCTCCGCCAAGGGCATCTTCCTCGATCCGCTCGCCATGCGCCGTGCCGCGCGCGACCGCGCGCTGCGCGAGCCGAAGCCCCGCGACCGCCGGGTGCGGACTTCACGGCGTCCCGTGCCGCGCACCCGGATCCGCGGCGGTGTCGCGTTCCCGCTGCCGACGATCGACCCGCAGATCGTCGAGCGCAGCGCCCGCGCCCTCGACCGGTACGGCCCCGACTTCTCCTACGGCCACTACGGCACGGTGTCGCCTGGCGGCGGTCTCGGCGGCGGGCGCGGGCTGCGCGCGA
>NZ_BAAGZI010000496.1:0-3710 GCF_054778695.1 Actinocorallia lasiicapitis | reverse complement strand
CGCCGAGCGCGCGGCCGCGTTTGGCGAACGCGTCGGGTGCTCCGCCCGGCGCGGCCATCCGCGCCATCGGCGCGCTCGCCGGCGGAGCGGGACGTGCCCGGAGGTTGTCCTCCAGCACCGCCTGCTGTGCGACGACCTTCTCCAGATATGAATTGTCGGCCATGACGCCTCCCGGGGGTCTTTTCCTGTTACGACACCCCCGGGAGGTGATCGGTTCCGGTCAGTGCGACGCCTTCTCCGGAGCCGCCGTGACGGACTGCGCGCCGGTGTCCCCGACGAACAGGCAGGCGACGGCCCCGACCAGCACCACGATGATCGGGAACAGCATGGTCGGCTTCAGAGCGGTCACGAAACCGTGGGTGAACACCTCGTGCGCGATCTTCTGGAGCTGGTCGGCGTAGGCGGGCGGCACGTCGGCGGGCAGCGCCGCTCCCTGCTGGCCCGCACCGACCTCGAGCCCGCCCTTGGCGGCGTGCTCGAAGCCCGCGATGAACGGCTGCCGCACCTGTTCGGGCAGCGCGGCCGACCGGGTGGTCGCCTCGTCCGCGAGCGCGACGGCCAGCCGGTTCTGCAGGATCGCGCCGGCGGCCGTGCCGCCGAGGACGGAGCCGATCTGCCGGACCGTGTTGTTCAGCCCGGACGCGGCGCCGGCCTGCGCGGGCGGCACCGCCCGCATCGCCTCGGTCGCCATCGGCGCGAAAACGCAGCCGATGCCGACCCCGGCCAGGAGGAACGGGCCGAGGAACTGCGGCCAGTCGGCCGTCGCGGAGAACACGGCGAGCAGCCAGCCCATGCCGAGCGCGTAGACCGTCAGACCGAAGATCAGGATGTTGCGGCCGCCCAGCTTGTCGGACATCTTGCCCGCGAACGGCGCGATGAACATCGAGACCAGCGACGACGGCGCGATCACCAGGCCCGCCTTGACCGCCGAGTAGCCCAGCACCGACTGGAGGTAGATCGAGATCGGCAGGAACAGCCCGATCATGCCGATCGACACCGTTCCGCCGACGAAGGTCAGCACGGTGAAGTTGCGCTCCTTGAGCAGGAAGAACGGGACGAGCGGTTCGGACCCCTGCCGGGCGCGCTGCTGGAAGACGAACACCACGAAGACGACGGCCGAGGCCGCCAGCGACGCCCAGATCCAGACGTTCCACTCATACCGCTGCCCCTCGGTCAGCGCGAACGCCAGCAGGAACAGCGCGACCGTCGCCAGGAACACGCCCGGCCAGTCGAGCCGGTGATCACGCGAGTATTTGACGTCCGGGATGAACGCCAACGCCATGACCAGCACCAGCACACCGATCGGCACATTGATGAAGAAGATCCAACGCCAGTCGAACGCCGTGACGAGCAGCCCGCCCAGGGTCGGTCCCGCGATCGTGGACAGACCCGCGACCGCGCCCCACACGCCCATCGCGGCGCCGCGCCGCTCGGCCGGGAAGGTCCCGATGATCAACGCCATGGTCTGGGGCATGAGCAGGGCGGCTCCCGCGCCCTGCACGACCCGGGCGGCGATCAGCTGCCAGGCCTCCGCCGAAAGACCGCACAGCAGCGACGCGACCGTGAACACCGCGACGCCCAGCATGAACATGGCGCGCTGTCCGTACAGGTCGCCGAGCCGCCCCGTGGTGATCAGCAGCACCGCGAGGATCAGCACATAGCCGTTGAGCACCCACAGCACCTCGTCGAACGAGGCGTCGAGATGGTCCAACATGCTCGGCACCGCGATGTTGACGATTGTGAGGTCGAGCAGGGTCATGAAGAAGCCGAGGGACAGCGTGAGCAGGATGGCCCACGGGTTGCCCCTCCATCGGCTCAGATAAGAGATCACGGGATTACGATACGCCTGCGTACCGACATTTCCCGGCGGGCAGGTGTGCCTAAGCTGAAACCTATGATCAGGACGCTCGCCGTCGAGAACTACCGTTCGCTGCGGCATCTCGTACTGCCGCTGGCCGGGCTGAACGTGGTCACCGGCGCGAACGGCAGCGGAAAGTCCAGCCTCTACCGGGCGCTGCGCCTGCTCGCCGACTCCTCCCGCAACGGATCGGTCGCCGCGCTCGCCCGCGAAGGCGGGCTGCCCTCGACGCTCTGGGCTGGGCCCGAGACGATCGGCCGGGCCGTCCGCGCCGGAGAGCACCCTGTCCAGGGGGTCCGTCGGACCGCACCGGTCAGCCTGAAACTCGGCTTCGCCGGCGACGATTTCGGCTACGCGATGGATCTGGGGCTGCCGCAGCCGGGAGATTCGGCGTTCGGGCTCGATCCGCTGATCAAGACGGAGGCTTCGTGGGGCGGGCCGGTGCTGCGGCCGTCCACGCTGCTCGCGCAGCGGCACGGGCAGGTCGTCCAGGTGCGGGACAGGGGCGGTGACTGGTACCGGGCGCACACCGAGCTCCGGCCGTTCGACTCGATGCTCAGCGAGGTCGCCGATCCGGTGCGCGCGCCCGATCTGCTCGTGCTGCGGGAGCGGATGCGGTCGTGGCGCTTCTACGACCACGTCCGCACCGACGCCGCGGCCCCGTCCCGGCAGCCGCAGGTCGGCACCCGCACCCCGGTGCTGAGCGCGGACGGCTCCGACGTCGCGGCCGCCCTGCAGACCATCGCCGA
Source organism: Actinocorallia lasiicapitis (assembly GCF_054778695.1). NCBI lineage: Bacteria > Bacillati > Actinomycetota > Actinomycetes > Streptosporangiales > Thermomonosporaceae > Actinocorallia > Actinocorallia lasiicapitis. The sequence goes on along the minus strand of NZ_BAAGZI010000496.1, from coordinate 1,103 downwards.
GATCGGCGACCACCAGGCGCTGTTCGACGCCGTCGAACGGGCCTTCCCCGGCAGCACGCTGGAGATCGACGTCCAGGGCGGCCGGTTCCAGACGGGCCTGCGCCAGCCGGGGATGCTCCGGCCGCTGCTGGCGCCCGAACTGTCGGACGGGACGCTCCGCTACCTGCTGTGGTGCGCGGCGCTGCTGACGCCCCGCCCACCCGAACTGCTCGTGCTGAACGAGCCGGAGACGAGCCTGCACCCCGATCTGCTGGAGGCGCTCGCCGAACTGATCGCCGTCGCCGCGGCCAAGACCCAGATCGTGGTGGTGACCCATGCCCCGCGCCTGGTCAGCGCGTTGGCGAAAGAGGGCGAGCCGCAGATCCTCGAGCTGTACAAGGATTTCGGCGAGACCAGGCTCAGGGACCAGCTTCCGCTGGAAGAGCCGCCGTGGCACTGGCCGAAACGGTAGCCGTCAGCAGATCCTCCCGGCCTCGGCGCGCGACGATCTGGAGCCCCGCGGGCAGGCCGTCCCGGGTGAATCCGGCCGGGACGTTCAGGGCGGGATGACCGCTCAGATTGAACGCCCAGGTCAGCGCGACATTGACCCGGTCTCCCGGCCCTGAGTGGTCGTGCGGGGCGGACTGGGCGGTCGGGGTCAGGAGCAGGTCGACCTCACTGAACAGGGCGTCGAGGAGGACGTTGTTGGCGGCCCGGACGCCGCGGTCGTCGCCGCCCGCCCTGAGCGCGTGCCAGGCCTGGGCCGGGTCGTGGAGGACGAGACCGCAGTCGCGGGGTTCCAGCCCCAGCTCGGCGGCGGCCCGGCCGGCCAGGCGGATCTGCTCGGGATCGACGTCGACCTGGACGAGCCCGTCCGGCCAGGCCGTTCTGACCGGGAGTTCGGGGACGGGCGGCCGGGCGCCGAGCACGACCTCCAGGTAGAGCGCCAGGTCCTCGGGGTGGCGGGTCAGCGCGCCGAACGCGGTGAAACCGGCCGGATCGGAGGAGGGGATCCGGCCGTTGGTGAGTTTCAGGCCGTAGACGCCGCACCAGGCGGCGGGCAGCCGGATCGACCCGTCGCCGTCGCTGCCGGTGGCGAGTGGGACGAGGCCCGCCGCTACGGC
>NZ_BAAGZI010000495.1:0-3738 GCF_054778695.1 Actinocorallia lasiicapitis | reverse complement strand
CGGCGTCCCGTTCGGGTTCGGCGGCCCGCACGCCGGCTACATGGCCGTCCGGGAGGAGCTCCAGCGGCAGCTCCCCGGCCGGCTGGTCGGCGTCTCGGTGGACGCCGACGGCCGCCGCGCCTACCGGCTCGCGCTGCAGACCCGCGAGCAGCACATCCGCCGGGAGAAGGCCACCTCCAACATCTGCACCGCGCAGGTGCTCCTCGCGGTCATGGCGTCGATGTACGCCGTCTACCACGGGCCCGATGGGCTGAAGGCGATCGCCGAGCGGGTGCACGCCCGCGCCTCGGCCTTCGCCCGGTCGATCGAGGGGCTGGGGATCGAGGGCTACGAGGTCCTGAACTCCGCCTACTTCGACACCCTGACCATCGCGCTGCCGGGCCCGGCCGAGACCGTCGCCCGCGCCGCCGAGGCGGCGGGCTTCAACATCCGGATCGTCGCCGACCAGGTCGTGGCCGTCTCCTTCGACGAGACCATCACCGAGGACGACCTGCAGGTGCTGCTGGAGGCGTTCGACCGCCGTCCGTTCCGCCAGGCCGTCGCCGTCGCCGCCCCGGTGGACGCCCTCCCGGCGGCGCTGCGCCGCGAGTCCGCGTACCTGACCCACTCGGTCTTCCACCAGCACCGCTCCGAGACGGCCATGCTCCGCTACCTGCGCCGCCTCCAGGACAAGGACATCGCGCTCGACCGGTCGATGATCCCGCTGGGCTCCTGCACGATGAAGCTGAACGCCACCACGGAGATGGAGCCCATCACCTGGCCGGAGTTCGCGAACATCCACCCGTTCGCGCCGATCGAGCAGGCCGCCGGCTACCTCGAGCTGATCACGGAGCTGGAGGAGTGGCTGGCCGAGATCACCGGCTACGCGAAGGTCTCGGTGCAGCCGAACGCCGGTTCGCAGGGCGAGCTGGCCGGGCTGCTGGCCGTCCGCGGCTACCACGAGGCGCGCGGCGAGGGCCACCGGAACGTCTGCCTGATCCCGTCGTCGGCGCACGGCACCAACGCGGCGTCCGCGGTGATGGCGGGCATGAAGGTCGTCGTGGTCAAGTGCGACGACAGCGGCAACGTCGATCTGGCCGATCTGCACGCGAAGATCGACAAGCACGCCGCCGACCTGTCGGTGATCATGGTGACGTACCCGTCCACGCACGGCGTGTACGAGGAGACCATCGTGGAGATCTGCGCCGCGGTGCACGCGGCGGGCGGCCAGGTCTATGTGGACGGCGCGAACCTCAACGCCCTGGTCGGGCTGGCGAAGCCCGGCGTGTTCGGCGCGGACGTCTCGCACCTGAACCTGCACAAGACCTTCTGCATCCCGCACGGCGGCGGCGGCCCCGGCGTCGGTCCGGTCGGCGTCGGCGCGCACCTGGCGCCGTTCCTGCCGAACCACCCGCTGCGGCCCGAGGCCGGTCCCGCGACCGGCGTCGGCCCGATCTCGGCGGCCCCGTGGGGTTCGGCGGGCATCCTGCCGATCCCGTGGGCCTACATCGCGATGATGGGCGCCGACGGCCTGACCCGCGCCACCGAGGTCGCGATCCTGTCGGCCAACTACCTGGCCCGCCGGCTCGACCCGCACTTCCCGATCCTCTACACCGGCCGCGACGGGCTGGTCGCCCACGAGTGCATCGCCGACCTGCGGAAGATCACCAAGGAGACCGGGGTGACCGCCGAGGACGTCGCCAAGCGGCTCATCGACTACGGCTTCCACGCCCCGACCCTGTCGTTCCCGGTCTCGGGCACCCTCATGATCGAGCCGACCGAGTCCGAGGACCTGGCCGAGCTCGACCGGTTCGTCGAAGCGATGATCGCGATCAGGGCGGAGATCGACCGGGTCGCGTCGGGCGAGTGGGACGCCGACGACAACCCGCTGCACAACGCCCCGCACACCGCCGAGAACCTGCTGGGCGCCGACTGGAAGCACCCGTACACCCGCGAGGAGGCGGCCTACCCGGTCGCGTCGCTCCGCGACAACAAGTACTGGGCGCCGGTCTCCCGGATCGACGGCGTGTACGGCGACCGCAACCTGGTCTGCTCTTGCCCGCCGCCGGAGGCGTTCGAGGACTAAAACCGGCTTACCGGCCGTGTCGTCCCCCGTGGCGGCACGGCCGTCCTTGTAGGGTCGGGGAAATTTGACCGGGGCGAGGGAGTGGGTTTGATGACCCTGCTGCAGGCACGTGAGCACGCCGAGAACGGCGACCACACCACCGCGGTCACCCTGTACAGACAGGCGCTCGACACCGACGACCGGGCCGAGGCCGCGCCGGGCCTGGCACTCGTGCTGGAGGACGCGGGCGACGTCGAGGGCGCCCGCGCCGCCGACCGGATCGCGATCGACACCGACGACCCCGAGTACGCGCCCCGCGCCGCCTACCATCTCGCTCTCTCCTACGAGCGCGCGGGCGATCTGGCCGCGGCGGCGGACGCCTGGCTGCGCGTCGTCGACCTCGACAACCCCGCCTACCTTCCGGCCGCCTGCCTGGCGCTCGCGCAGCTCGCCGACGAGCAGGGCGACACCGCCACCGCGCTCGCCTGGTGGGAGCAGGCCATCGACACCGGCGACGAGGAGTACGCGCCGGTCGCCGCCCACGATCTCGCCCAGCGCCTCCTCGAACTGGGCCAGGCCGCACGCGCCCAGACCGTCCTGGCGCGGGTGCTGCGCGGGCTGCCGCCCGACTCCTACGCCTACGCCCGGCTCGCGATCGTCATGGGGCTGACCCACCTCGAGCAGGCGATCGGCGCGTTCACCGCGGGGCTCGGCCCCGGCACCGCCCCCGACCTGGCGCCGCTGGCCACCGAACTCCTCGCCCGCACCCTTCCGCTGCGCGGCCGCGACGACGAGTCCGTCGAGGTGTGGCGTTCCGGTCTCGACGATCCCGCGATCGCCGCCGACGTCGAGACGCGCCTCCACCGGCGTCTTCCGACGCCCTGAACGCCGAACCGCCGCCGCTTTGCTGGCATTGGGGGGATACTGGGCGGGTTCGGGGTTGACGACGGGGAGGCCGGGTGCTGAATCCGACGAGTGACCCGGTGCGGATGGGCCGGTACCGGATCGTGGGACGGCTCGGGTCCGGCGGGATGGGCTGGGTTTACCACGGCAGGTCGCCGAGCGGGCGGTCCGTCGCGGTGAAGGTGGTGCGTCCGGAGTTCGCCGACGACCCGGGGTTCCGGGAGCGGTTCGCGCGGGAGATCGAGGCGGCGCGCGCCGTCAGCGGGGCGTTCACCGCGGCCGTGGTCGACGCCGACCCGTACGGGAACCCGCCGTGGCTGGCGACCGTCCACGTGACCGGGCCTTCGCTGTGGGAGGCGGTCAAGACCCACGGGCCGCTGCCCGAACCCCAGCTCGCCGTGCTCGGCGCCGGGTTGGTCGAGGCGTTGCAGGCCATCCACGGGGCGGGGGTCGTGCACCGCGACCTCAAACCGTCGAACGTGCTGCTGGCCGAGGACGGCCCCCGCGTCATCGACTTCGGGATCTCCCGCAGGTCGGGCACCGAGGGGATGACCCAGCCGGGGACCGTGATGGGCACCCCCGCCTACATGTCGCCCGAGCAGATCATGGCGGAGCCGGTCGGCCCGGCCAGCGACGTGTTCTCGCTCGGCTCCGTGCTGGCCTTCGCCGCCACCGGGGTGGCGCCCGACGGCGAGACCGAGATCAGCTCGGGGCTCCAGCGGGTCGCCGCGGAGCCGCCGGACCTGGCCGGCGTGCCCGACGCGCTGCGCCCGCTGCTCGCCTGGTGCCTG
>NZ_BAAGZI010000494.1:0-3738 GCF_054778695.1 Actinocorallia lasiicapitis | reverse complement strand
GCACCCGCGCCCACGACACCAGCGAGGCACGGCCCTCGGCCCGCGCCCACGCCAGGTCCTCGCCGCCGCACCGGGAGCAGGAGCTCGCGAGCGGCCCGTACCAGTGCGCGCAGTCCGCGCAGCGCCTGATCATCAGCAGGTCGCGCCGGGCCCCGTCGAAGAACGGGTCGGTCCTGCCGTCGCGGTGGATCATCGCTTTCCCTTCGGGTGCGGGCTGACGACGAGGGTGCTGTGGTGGTCGAGGATCCCGCCGTTGCCGCTCACGAGGATCACGTCGTTGCGGGGAGCCTGCCGCGCGCCGCCCTGGCCGCGCGCCTGGATGACGGCCTCCGACAGCGGCGTCATGCCCCACATGTAGTAGCCGGACAGCTGTCCGCCGCCGGTGTTGGTCGGCAGCGAGCCGCCGGGTCCGAGCGCCCCGGACGCGGCGAACGCCCCGCCCTCGCCCTTGCCGCAGAACCCGTAGTCCTCCAGCGTGATCAGCGTGGTGAAGGTGTAGCAGTCGTACAGCTCGGCCACGTCGACGTCCGCGACGCCCACCCCCGCCATCCGCAGCGCGGTCGGCCCGGAGATCGCGGCCCCGGTCGTCAGCCCGAACGCGCTGCCGGCCTCCTGCCGGTGCCCGGGATGCCCCTGCCCCCAGCCGAGGACGTGCACGGGTGGCTGGGCCAGGTCCCGCGCCCGCTCCGCCGAGGTGACGATCACCGCGACGGCCCCGTTGGAGACCAGGCAGCAGTCCAGCAGGTGCAGCGGTTCGACGACGAACCGGGAGCTCTGGTGGTCCTCGAGCGTGATCGGTTCGCGGAGCTGCGCCAGCGGGTTGAGCGAGGCCCACGCCCGGGTGGCGACGGCGATCGCGCCGAGCTGCTCGCTGGTCGTCCCGTAGCGGGACATGTGCCGCTGAGCGGCGAGCGCGTAGACCGCGTTGACGCTCCGGAACCCGAGCGAGGCGTTCATCCCGTGGTAGCCGTAGTAGTCCCGCGACGACCGGTCGTAGGCCGAGCCCGCCGACTGCTTCGGCTGGAGCGGCGCGTCGGCGAAGACGCAGGCCACGGCCGTCGCGGCGCCGCTGAGCACCGACTGGGCCGCGTAGGAGACCATCGCGCCCGCCGTGGCCCCGAACGAGCTCATCAGCGAAAGGAGACGAAGATCACGTAGCCCGAGCACGTCGGCCAGTTCGATGCCGGGGGAGCCGCCCATCCCGTGGCTGACGAGCAGCCCGTCGAGGTCGGCGAGGCCGAGCCCGGCGTCCGCGGCCGCCAGGCGCACGGCGTCCGCGGCCAGCCGCCGCGGGCTGCGCCCGTAGACCTTTCCCAGCTCCGTCATGCCGAGCCCGGCAATGGCGGCGCCCGTCGCGGTCACCATTCCGCCCACCTCCCGAATCAGGTTCTAGATGCTACCGAACAGAATTCGGAATGATCTTTTTGGGGGGTGGGGCTGGACACCCCGCGTAGAGGATGTGCTACCTTGTGCATTGGTCGTAGAAGTGCTTTCGCCTGATCGAGTGTTCGATGCCCGCGGAGTTCATCTCAGCGGGTTTTTTCTTTTGGGGGATCGGACCGCGGCGACCCGGGTTCGCACAGTGTGGATCTGTAGGTACACATCAGGAGTGCAGTATGGCGCAGGGCACCGTCAAGTGGTTCAACGGCGAAAAGGGCTTCGGCTTCATCCAGCAGGCTGAGGGCGGCCCGGACGTGTTCGTCCACTTCAGTGCCATCCAGGGAACCGGTTACCGGAACCTGGAGGAGAACCAGCAGGTCGAGTTCGACATCACGCAGGGCCCCAAGGGTCCGCAGGCGGAGAACGTCCGCGCCCTCTGATTTAAGAGGGATGCGGGGTTGACGTCGAGTCGGCCTCACAGAGAACGTCGCAAAGCCCCCGTAGCGCGTGCGCTGCGGGGGCTTTGTCGTACCGGTTTGGACCGGTCCGAACCGGTTCCGAACCGGTAGCTTGACCGGCTCGGAACCGGTACGTCACGAAGCGAAGCGGTCCGTCGCCTTGATGAGCCGATCGAGGATGCCGGGCTCGTCGAACGCGTGGCCCGCGTCGTCGATCAGATGGAACTCGGCCTCGGGCCAGGCCAGGTGCAGGTCCCACGCCGTCGCGGCGGGCGTGCAGACGTCGTACCGCCCCTGGACGATCACCGTCGGGATGTGGCGGATCGTGTCGATGTTGTCGAGGATCCAGTCCTCGCTGGAGAAGAAGCCGCCGTTCACGAAGTAGTGGTTCTCGATCCGGGCGAACGCGACCGCGTAGTCGGGCTCGCCGAAGTGGTCCACGAGCTCCTTGTTGGGCAGCAGCGTGACGGTCGAGCCCTCCCACGTGGCCCAGGCGCGTGCGGCGGGCAGCCGGATCGCCGGGTCGGGGTCGGACAGCCGCCGCGAGAACGCCTCGATCAGCTCCTCGCGCTCGTCCTCGGGGATCGGCGCGAGGTAGTTCTCCCACAGATCGGGGAAGAGCAGCGACGCGCCGCCCTCGTAGAACCACGCCAGCTCGAACGAGCGCAGCAGGAAGATGCCCCGCAGGACGAGCTCGCTGGTGCGCTCGGGGTGTTCGATCGCGTACGTCAGGGACAGGCAGCTTCCCCACGAGCCGCCGAACACCATCCAGCGGTCGATGCCGAGGTGCTCGCGGAGTTTCTCCATGTCGGCGACGAGGTTCCAGGTGGTGTTCGACTCCAGCGAGACCGCCGGATCGCTGGCGTGCGGCAGGCTCCGGCCGCAGTTGCGCTGGTCGAAAAGGACGATCTTGTAGGCCGAGGGATCGAACTGCCTGCGGTGATCCGGGCCACATCCGCCCCCGGGGCCGCCGTGTACCATCACCACGGGCTTTCCGTCCGGATTGCCGCAGACCTCCCAGTGGATCTGCTGCCCGTCACCCACGTCGAGCAGGCCGGACTCGTAAGGTTCGATCGGCGGATACAGACTGCGTAGCTCCATGTTCTGACATTCTGTCAGCACCAGGGAGCAGCGAGATACTGAGATCGCATTGCGGGACGGGGGAGACATACCCCCATGCCGGCAATACAGTTTTCCCATACCAGCGTCGTGATGAACCCCTTCTGGAGTCTTTACCGTGAGTGACCTCAACGGATCAGGCGGCCAGCGCACCGCACAGCCCGGTGGCTTGTCGTGGTCGCCTTCGCCCGCCCAGTCGCCAAGGGAGCTCCTCAACGCCCACGCCCAGCAGCCCGTCCAGGCGCAGGGCCAGCAGCAGGCGCAGGCCGAGGGCCGCACCCTGCCGGGCTGGGACCTCGTCGAGAAGCTGAAGCAGATGGCCGAGCTGCTCGGTGAGGCCCTGTCGGTCGGCGAGCGCCGCATCAGCGACGTGCAGAGCGAGGCCGCCCAGCAGCTCGCCTCCGCCCAGAACGACAAGGACAAGGCCCAGCGCGACGCCGCGACGGCCTGGACCGAGGTCAACCGCTCCAGGACCCGCGCCGAGACGGCCGAGCGCCGTGTCGCCGAGACCGAGCAGGCGATGCGCCAGCTCGTCACCCAGCACGACACCATGCAGAACGCCCGCGACGACGCCCTGCGCTCCGTCGACGAGGCCAACAACCAGCGGCGGATCGCCGAGGAGCGGATCGCCGAGCTGTCCCGCCAGGTCGACGCGCTCCGCGCCGAGGTGACCTCGGTCCGCGCGGCCCTCACCGACGCCGAGAACACCTCGCAGGCCCTGCAGGTCGCCGCGGGCAACGCCGGCGCCGAGCCAGAGGACGCCCGCCGCCAGGCCGCGGAC
>NZ_BAAGZI010000493.1:0-3787 GCF_054778695.1 Actinocorallia lasiicapitis | reverse complement strand
CCAAGGTCCGCGCCCGCCGTCGCCGCCGCCGTCTCACGGCCGCGGCCGTACTCGCGGTGGTGGCAGCGGTCGGCGGGCTCACACTGCCCGAGGAGCCGTCCACACCGTCGGCGGCGGGCGGCCCCGACGTCTACACCGCGCCCGACGGGACGGTCTACCGCGAGATCCCCGTCGACTGGACCACCGGCCCGATGGCAGCCACCACCCAGCTCGCCGGACGGGGCCTGCCGATCGCGATCCGGGCGGTCTGCCCCGATCCGCACCGGTTGATCTACACGCTGTCCGACACGACCGGGGACGCTTCGGGCGAGGCACGCGCCGTCATGGGGTCGGGATCGATGACGTGCTCGCCGTCGGGGGTTCCCGAGGATCTGACGATGCTCGGCGGCTCGCAGTCGGCGTCGTTCGTGCTCTCCACCCGGGACACCGCACCGCTGCCCGAGGGGCTGGCCCTCACCGTCTATGAGTGGACGCCGCCGCGTGCTCCGAACGCGGTCGCCCCGGCCCTGCCGCCCCTGAAGCTCCACGGGGAGCGGATCCTCGCCGAGGGGACCGCGAGCTGGCCCGCCACCGACAAGATCACCCTCAGGATCCCGGCGACCCGCGCGAACCTGGCGATCAGGGTCGGCTGTGTCGGCGCACCGGCGGTGGGCGCCGCCATCAAGATCGCTCCGGTGATCGGGTGGCCCGAACCGCTGGCCTGCTACGAGGATTCCTTCTCCTATCCGCGGACCTGCGTCGTCGGCCCCGACTACGACCCCCTGACCTGCGCCGACACCGGCCCCGCCGGCCGCTATCTCCCCGCGCACTCCCGGCCCCGGACGCTGACGTTCACGCTGATCCCGTCCTCGCCGATCTACCGGACGCGGCCCGCCACCTGGCGTGTGATCGTCAGCACCTGCGAGGCCGAAAGGTGCTGAGCCCCCGGGGTGAAAAAGGAGGCGGAGCGGGGTGCGGGGGCCCGTAGGCTTAAGGCATGTCCCGTCACATCCTCACCGCCCCGGCCTGGCCGTATGCCAACGGGCCCCGTCATATCGGCCACGTCTCCGGGTTCGCGCTGCCCTGCGACATGTTCAGCCGGTACCAGCGGATGCTGGGCAACCAGGTGCTCATGGTCTCCGGCACCGACGAGCACGGGACTCCGATCCAGGTCCAGGCGGACAAGGAGGGCGTGACCCCCCGCGAGCTCGTCGACCGGTACAACCGGATCATCGTGGACGACCTGTACGGGCTGGGCATGTCGTACGACCTGTTCACGCGCACCTCGACGGAGTCGCACTACGCGGTCGTCCAGGAGATCTTCAAGGGTCTGCACGACAACGGCTACGTGTTCCCGAAGACGACGATGGGCGCGATCTCCCCGTCCACCGGGCGTACCCTGCCGGACCGGTACATCGAGGGCACCTGCCCGATCTGCGGTTACGGCGAGGCGCGCGGCGACCAGTGCGACAACTGCGGCAACCAGCTCGACCCGATCGACCTGGTCAACCCCGTCTCGAAGATCAACGGCGAGACCCCGAAGTTCGTGGAGACCGAGCACTTCATGCTCGACCTGCCGGCCTTCACCGAGGTGCTGGGCCGCTGGCTGAACGGCAAGACGGGGGAGTGGCGGCCGAACGTCCTCAAGTTCTCCCTGAACCTGCTCGACGACCTCCAGCCGCGCGCGATCTCCCGCGACCTGGAGTGGGGCGTGCCGATCCCGCTGGACGGCTGGCGTGAGCAGCCCAACAAGCGGCTGTACGTGTGGTTCGACGCGGTCATCGGCTACTTCAGCGCGTCGGTGGAGTGGGCGCGCCGCACCGGCGACCCCGAGCGGTGGCGCGAGTGGTGGCAGAACCCCGACGCGCTCGGCTACTACTTCATGGGCAAGGACAACATCGTCTTCCACTCGGAGATCTGGCCGGCGATCCTCCTCGGCTACAACGGCGAGGGCGACCGCGGCGGGAACCCCGGCTCGCTCGGCGAGATGAACCTGCCGACGGAGGTCGTGTCGAGCGAGTACCTGACGATGGAGGGCAAGAAGTTCTCCTCCTCCCGCCAGATCGTGATCTACGTCAAGGACTTCCTGGCCCGCTACGATGTCGACGCGCTGCGCTACTACATCGCGGTCGCCGGGCCGGAGAACCAGGACACCGACTTCACCTGGCAGCAGTTCGTCGACCGCAACAACGGCGAGCTCGTCGCCCAGTGGGGCAACCTGGTCAACCGGTCGGTGTCGATGGCGGCCAAGGAGTACGGGGCGATCCCCGAGGCCAAGGACCTCACCGACGCCGACCGCGCCGTCCTCGCCAAGGCACGGGACGCCTTCGCCAAGGTCGGCGCGGAGCTGGCCCGCTCCCGCTTCAAGAACGCGATCACCGAGGCGTTCGAGGTGGTCCGCGAGGCCAACAGGTACCTGGCCGACGAGGAACCCTGGAAGATCAAGGACGATCCGGTCCGCAAGGGGACGATCCTGCACGTCGCGCTGCAGGTCGTGAACGACGCCAAGACCCTGCTCACCCCGTTCCTGCCGAACTCCTCGCAGAAGATCTTCGAGATGCTGGGCGGCGAGGGCGTCTGGTCGGGGATGCCGCGGATCGACGAGGTGTCCGAGGGCGAGCGCACCTACCCGGTGATCACCGGTGACTACACGGTCGCGCAGGCGCGGTGGGAGCACCGGCCGATCACCGCGGGCACGCCGCTGGCGCGTCCGGTGCCGCTGTTCCCCAAGCTCGACCAGTCGGTGGTCGAGGAGGAGCTGGCGCGCCTTGCCTGAGGTGAAGGAGCCTGAAGTGAAGGAGACGGTGCCGCTGCCCGTCGCGGTGTTCGACAGCCACTGCCATCTCGATCTGCTCGAGATGACGGTGGCGCAGGCCGTCGCGAAGGCGCAGGCCGTGGGCGTCACCCGGATCATGACGATCGGCTGCGACCTGCCGTCGTCGGAGTTCGCGGTCCGCACGGCCGCCGAGCATCCGGACGTCTACGCGGGGGTGGCGATCCACCCCAACGAGGCCAAGGACATCTCGGACGAAACCCTGAAGGTGATCGCCGATCTGGCGGCTCTGCCCCAGGTCGTCGCGGTCGGCGAGACCGGTCTGGACTACTACCGCGACCACGCGGGCAAGGACGACCAGCAGCGGTCGTTCCGCGCCCACATCGCGATCGCGAAGCAGACCGGCAAGGCCCTGGTCATCCACGACCGGGAGGCCCACGACGACGTCCTGCGGCTCCTGGACGAAGAGGGCGCACCGGACAAGGTGGTCTTCCACTGCTTCTCGGGTGACGCCGGGATGGCCCGGATCTGCTCGGACAAGGGCTATGTCATGTCGTTCGCCGGGAACGTCACGTTCAAGAACGCCCAGCCGCTCCGGGACGCCCTGGCCGTCGCGCCCCTCGAACTGATCCTGGTCGAGACCGACGCGCCGTTCATGACCCCCGTCCCGCACCGCGGCAAGCCCAACTCCTCCGACCTGATCCCGCACACGGTGCGGCTGATGGCCGAGGTGAAGGGCGTCGAGGTCGACGCGCTGTGCCGGGCGATCGCGGCGACCGGAGAGCGGCTTTTCGGCTTCGCGTCCTGACACGCACAACCCGGGACGTTTGGGTGACGAGCTGCGCACGGAGAGTAATCACGTCTAGGGTCCTGTGCCCGTGACTGGTTCCGGACGACACGCGGCCGGCAGGCCGCCCAATCTGGCGCTGCCGCTGCTGGCGCTGATCCCGCTGCTGGCCCTCGCCGCCGGAGGCTGGCTGCTGTTCGCGCAGCTCGGCGGCGCACCCGACGTCACCCTCGCGGGCGACACGGCCG
>NZ_BAAGZI010000492.1:0-3790 GCF_054778695.1 Actinocorallia lasiicapitis | reverse complement strand
CCGCCCGCGCCCTGGTCGCCGCGATGGGCGCCGCGGGCTGGCCCGGCGACGACCGGATCGCCGACGTCGTCCGCACCGTCCTGGCCGAGGACGACAGGCAGGTGAGCGCGGTGCTGCGGTTCGCGGCGACCGAGGTCGTGCCCCGGCTGGCGCGGACGACCGACGAGCTGACGCACACCCTGCACGCCCTGGCGGGCGGCTATGTCCCGGCGGGCCCGTCGGGTTCGCCGCTGCGCGGACTGATCAACGTGCTGCCGACGGGCCGCAACTTCTACTCCGTCGACCCCAAGGCCATCCCGAGCCGGCTCGCCTGGGCGACCGGCCAGGCCATGGCCGACTCCCTGCTCGCCCGCTACCAGGACGAGCACGGCGAGTTCCCGCGGAGCGTCGGCCTGTCGATCTGGGGCACGAGCGCGATGCGGACGTCCGGCGACGACATCGCCGAGGTCCTGGCGCTGCTGGGCGTCCGCCCCGTCTGGGACGACGCGTCCCGCCGGGTGACGGGCCTGGAGCCGATCCCCGCAGACGAGCTGGGCCGCCCCCGGATCGACGTCACCGTCCGGATCAGTGGTTTCTTCCGTGACGCGTTCCCGCACGTCGTGGCGATGCTCGACGACGCCGTCCGGCTGGTCGCGGCGCTCGACGAGCCGGACGAGACCAACTTCGTCCGCGCCCATGTCGCCGCCGACCTGGCCGAGCACGGCGACGAACGCCGTGCGACGCTGCGCGTCTTCGGTTCGAAGCCGGGATCCTACGGTGCGGGCATCCTGCCGTTGATCGACAGCCGGAACTGGCGCGACGAACGGGATCTCGCCGAGGTCTACGCGGTCTGGGGCGGTTTCGCCTACGGCCGGGGGCTCGACGGCCGTCCGGCCCGCGACGACATGGAGAGCGCCTACCGGCGGATCACGGTGGCCGCGAAGAACGTCGACACGCGTGAGCACGACATCGCCGACTCCGACGACTACTTCCAGTACCACGGCGGCATGATCGCCACGATCAAGGCGCTGACCGGGAAGGCGCCGACCGCCTACATCGGCGACAGCACCCGTCCCGACGCGATCCGCACCCGCTCCCTCACCGAGGAGACCTCCCGGATCTTCCGGGCGCGGGTCGTCAATCCGCGCTGGCTGGCCGCGATGCGACGCCACGGCTACAAGGGCGCGTTCGAGCTGGCCGCCACGGTCGACTACCTGTTCGGCTACGACGCCACCACCGGAGTGGTCGCCGACTGGATGTACGACACGCTCGGCAAGACCTACGTCCTGGACGAGGAGAACCGCGCGTTCCTCACCGAGTCCAACCCGTGGGCGCTGCACGGGATCGCCGAACGCCTGCTGGAGGCCGCCGACCGCGGGCTGTGGGAGCACCCTGATCCGGACGTCCTGGACGGGGTCCGCCAGGCGTATCTGGAAACCGAAGGCGACCTCGAGGCGGGTACCGAGTGATCGGCCGCGACGTCGGTTAGTGTCGGTACCGTGACGAAGATCCGTATCGGCCTGGCGGTGGCGACGGCCGTCGCCACCTGGGCCTTCCGCGACATCCTGCCCGCTCTCGGCGCCCTGTCCCCCGGCGACCGGGTGAAGCGTTCGCCGCACTACCGGGACGGGGTCTTCCACAACCAGGGCGTCAGCCCCAACAGCGCGAACCCCCGGCTCATGGCCGGGGAGTTCCTGAAGCGGGGCAAACGCCACCCGGAGCTGCCGGTTCCACTGCGCACACCCGATTTCTCCGGTGACGGCCTGAGCGTCCACTGGCTCGGCCACGGCACCTCACTCGTCGACATCGACGGGCGGAAGGTCCTGTTCGATCCGGTCTTCTCCGAGCGGGTCTCGCCGAGCCGCCTGTTCGGCCCCCGGCGGGTGCACGAGGCGCCCGTCCGGCTCGAGAACCTGCCCGAGCTCGATGTGATCGCGATCTCGCACGACCACTACGACCATCTCGACCTGGGCTCGGTCCGTACTCTGCTGCGCACGCAGACGGCGCCGTTCGTGGTGCCGCTGGGCGTCGGCGCCCATCTGGAGCGGTGGGGCGTGCCGACGTCGCGGATCGTGGAGCTGGACTGGGACGAGCAGGCCGTCGTCGCGGGGCTCAAGATCACCGCCACTCCGTCGTACCACTTCTCCGGCCGCGGCCTGCAGCGCAACCCCACGCTGTGGTGCTCGTTCGTGGTCGCGGGACCCACGAAGAAGATCTTCTACACGGGCGACTCCGGCTACTTCGACGGCTACGCGCGGATCGGCGAGCAGCACGGCCCGTTCGATCTGACCCTGATGCAGATCGGCGCGTACAGCGCCGCCTGGTCCGACATCCACATGACGCCCGAGGAGGCCGTCACGGCGCATCTCGATCTCCGTGGCGGCCTCCTGATCCCCGTACACTGGGCCACTTTCGTGCTGGCGATGCATCCGTGGGCCGATCCCGCCCGCCGGATCGTCGCCGAGGCGGAGCGGCGCGGCGTCACCGTCGCGATCCCCCGGCCCGGCGAGCGGGTGGACGTCGCGAACCCGCCCAAGCCCGACGGCTGGTGGGACGAGATCGCCTAACCGTCGTTCGGCTCCTCGCGGGTGACCTCGCGGAGCGTCGCGACGACCGTGCCGAGTTCGGCGGCGAGACCGGCGAGAGTGGTGCGGTCGTTGCCGCTGAACTGGACGGTCCGCAGCTCGTCGGGTTTGGGGAGCTGCGCCACGATCTCCGGCAGGGTCCTGATCAGCTCCGACTGGAGGCTCGCGGGGCTCCGGTCGTTGGCGATCGCGGCCTGTGCCCGGTCGCGTTCCAGGGCGAGCAGCGCGACGTCATGGGCAGTGCGCTGCCGTTCCAGCTCCCGTTCCAGCTCGGCCTGCTGCTCGTCGCGGGCCAGTTCCCTGGCCAGCCGAGCCGTCTCGGCCTCCACATCGTGGCGGCGCAGCTCCTCGGTCTTCTCGGTGTCGAACCGGCGGGCCGCTTCACCCGTCTCGGCGTCGAATCTGCGGGCGGCTTCGGCGGCCTCGATCGCGAATCGGCGTGCCGCTTCGGCCGTCTCCAGTTCGAACCGGCGGGACTCCTCGGCGGTCTCGGCGTCGAACCGGCTGGCGTCGTTGGTGCGTCGCAGCTCCGCGAGCTCCCGCTCGTGCTCGATCCGCCGGGTCTCCTTGACGCGCGCCGCCGTCATCTCCCGTTCCGAGACGACGCCCTCGGCCTCCAGTTCGGCGAGCCGCGCGATCCGCGCCTGCTCCGACCGGAACGGTTTCTGCAGGTTCTCCCAGAGCCGCGAGGAGGAGACGACCGCCTCCTTGATCTGGACGGTGACGATCCCGATGCCCAGCCCGTCGGCGACGCCGCGCAGCCGCGCCGTCAGCTCCTCGATGATCGGCTGCTTGTCCGACAGGACGTCGTGGACGCTCAGCGTCGCGACCTTGTCCTTGATGGCGGCCTCGGCCTGCTCCTTGAGCTGGAGGTTGACCAGCCGCATCGGGTCGTCGGCATCACTGAAATCGAGCTTGCGGTAGGCGGTCGCGAAGTCCGAGATAATCCACTGGACGTAGCCTTGGACGAGGACCCCCTGCAGCTCACGGCAGATGCAGTAGGCGTTGATCAGGATGGTCTGGGTGGCGCCGGGGACGACCAGGAACGTGTCGGTCGCCGGAGTGAACCGGAACGACATGCCGAGCCCGAGATGGAGCGGCTCGGCCCGGCCGCGCCGGGTGTGCACGACGAACGCGTTCGGCGGCACCAGCACGGTCTTCCAGCGCCAGAACCCGCTGATCCGGACGTCGACGGCGCGGGGCCCCGGCTCGGCGGCGGCGCCGCC
>NZ_BAAGZI010000491.1:0-3796 GCF_054778695.1 Actinocorallia lasiicapitis | reverse complement strand
CGGTCCGCCGCGCAGCTCCCACAGCCGGGCGGCCGCTGCCGTCGCGCCGCCCACGGCGGTGCCCGCCAGAGCCTCCACCCGGTAGACGGACGGCAGGCCCGCCTCACCACCCACCTCGACCGGGACGGGCGGGATTCCGGCTTCCAGCAGCAGCTCTGCGACGCTCTCCTCGATCACCTCCTCACTCAACCTCACCCCCGCGGGGCAGTCGACGTGACGTGCGCCACCGGAAGGGGTTGACTCCACGTCCAATAACCGGTGCATCATGGCGGATGCTGACCAGAATCCGCGAGACCCTCTCCCTGCTGCCGCGCGTCGTCCTCGCCCTGGAGCAGGTCGGGACCGTCGCCCAGGATCTCGGCCGCCTCGCCGACGCCGCCGAACGGCTGTCGGGGATGGCCGCCGACCTGGAGCGGCTCACGACCGCGGCCCGCGAACTGTCCCGGCTGGCCGACGCCGCCGAGACCCTGCCGCAGGTCAGCGCGGACCTGGAGCGGCTGGGCAAGGCCGCCCCCTCGATCCAGATCCTCGCCGAGTCCGCGAGCGAACTGGGCTCCGCGGTGATCGCGCTCAACGCGACGGTCTCCCCGCTCCAGGGCACCACCGAACGGCTGGGCCGCCTCGTCGACCGCCTGCCCCAGCGCCGCGCCCAGGGCGGCGCGCCCAGCATCTGATCGCGCAGGGAAAACGGCGGATCGTTAATCGGCGGACTCACCGGCCATAGGCGCGCTTTGAACGATTCAGACCTGCGTTCCGTCATTGCCACAGGTGATTTCACCCGTGAATCGGGCTTCGTCGCGATGCGTCAGCTCCTGCGCGAGGAGCCGGAAATCGACGCGGTATTCGCGGCGTCCGATCTGAGGGCGCCCGGCACGCTCCAGGCTCTGCGGCCGGGCGCCGGCGAGCCCGTCGACAGCCCGGTGCTCTTCCCACCGAATGGGTGCTCCGCGCGACGACCTGGAAAGCAAATCGTCGCCAGGGCCCTTTCGTATTCACATCACTTTCGCCTTCAGGTAATTCGTTTTCGGGGCGCGGTGGCAATTCAGGAACCTTCCAACAAGCCTTGACCTGAATTGTTTCACTCGACACACTCAGAAAGACCTGGAAGGGGGAGCCTGACATGTCGGAAGAAGATCACTCGACCGAACTCTCCTTCCTCACCAGGCGCTATCCCGACTGGACCATCTGGTACGGGCCATCCACCCGGCACTGGTGGGCGCTCCCGCCCCGCGAACGCGACATCGGCGACTTCATAGAGGCGAGCGACGTGAGACGGCTCGTCGCCCACATAGAAGCGGTAAGAAAAGAGCCCCCGGCGAACCGGGACGACCCGTCGAGCATCCTCCGGCTCGGCGCGCCCCCGATCCGCCGGGTGCCGTTGGCGACCCGGCCGGGTGACCCTGCAAGGTGACCCGCTGTTCCCCAGCCCGGCCTCGCCGCCCACGGCTACCCCGACCCCGGAAGAGCGAACAGGCGAAACGCGTTCACCCTCCAGCACCCAGCGCGAGAGAACGCCTTCGCCCTGGCTACCCCGCCGCTCTTCCGGGGTCGTCCCCGTACTTCGGCCCCTGGAACAAGTCCGAGCATGAGAAGCGGGTCCGACCGCCCCCAGTCAGACCCGCTCTCGGACGCGTGGCGCGAAGTTCGCCGCCTCCACGTCTCCCTTTGTGAGCGGGACCCTGAGCCAACCCCCCGAAAGCTCAGGGCCCCGCCTTCCTGTGAGGTTCTGACAACCCCCGGAACAACGCTCTCGGTCACACCGACCGTTGAGCGGTTCTCTTCCTTTCTACGTCCCAGCGGGTGAGGCGGGGGCAAGCCGTCGTCCAAGCATCGGCAAAACCCCCGGCGCGCCGCTAGGCGAAAGCGTTCTCCAGCAGGTCGAGGCCCTCGTTGAGCAGGTGCTCGGGGATGACCAGCGGGGGCAGGAAGCGCAGGACGTTGCCGTAGGTGCCGGCGGTGAGCACGAGCAGGCCCTGGGCGTGGCACTTCTTGGCGAGCTCGGCGGCGCGGGCCGGGTCGGGCTCGGTGGTGCCGGGCTTGACCAGCTCGATCGCGATCATCGCGCCGCGGCCCCGGACGTCGCCGATCTCGGGGTGCTTGCCGGCCAGGGTGCGCAGCCTCGGCAGCATGATCTCGCCGATCCGCTGCGCGCTCTCGATGATCTTCTCGCTGTCGAGGGCGTCGAAGACGGCCAGCGCCGCCTCGCAGGCGATCGGGTTGCCGCCGTAGGTGCCGCCCAGACCGCCACCGTGGACCGCGTCCATGATCTCGGCCCGGCCGGTGACGGCCGCCAGCGGCAGCCCGCCCGCGATGCCCTTCGCCGTCGTGATCAGGTCGGGGACGATCCCCTCGTGCTCGGACGCGAAGAGCTGCCCGGTCCGGCCGAAGCCCGTCTGGATCTCGTCGGCGATGAACAGGATGCCGTTCTCGCGGGCGAACTCGGCGATCGCCGGCAGGAAGCCGGGCGACGGCTCGATGAAGCCGCCCTCGCCCAGGATCGGCTCGACGATCACGGCGGCGACGTTGTGCGCGCCGATCTGCTTGCTGATCTGGTCGATCGCCTGGGCGGCCGTCGTGGGGCCGTCGGCGTCGGAGCGGAACGGGTAGGCCATCGGCACCCGGTACACCTCGGGGGCGTACGGGCCGAAGCCCTCCTTGTACGGCATGTTCTTGGCCGTCAGGGTCATCGTGAGCAGGGTGCGGCCGTGGTAGCCGTGGTCGAAGACGACCACCGCGGGGCGCTTGGTGGCATAACGGGCGATCTTGACGGCGTTCTCGACGGCCTCGGCGCCGGAGTTGACCAGGATCGTGCGCTTCTCGTGGTCGCCAGGGGTCAGCTCGTTGAGCTTCTCGGCGACCTGCACGTAGGAGTCGTACGGGGTGACCATGAAGCAGGTGTGGGTGAACGCCGCGACCTGCTCGCTGACCCGCCGGACCACCTCGGGGTGGGCGTTGCCGACGTTGGTGACGGCGATGCCGGAACCGAAGTCGATCAGGCTGTTGCCGTCGACGTCGACGATCACTCCGCCGCCCGCGGCGACGGTGTAGACCGGCAGGACCGAGCCCACTCCGGGCGGGACCGCCTTGAGGCGGCGTTCCTGGAGCTCCCGCGACTTCGGTCCGGGGATCTCGGTGACGACCTTGCGCTCCTGCGGCAGGCCGGGCCCGCCGATCACAGTGCTGCTCATGCTTCCGACGATAAGCGGAGGCCGCATAACCTGGGGGAGTCCACCCCGGACAAAACGCCCATGACCGATTGGACACTCTGGATGGCTCCGCTGCTGGCCTCCGTGGCGGGCCTGCCCCAGCTCGCGCTCCGCCCGCTGACGTCGGCGCCGCTCGACGTCCCGGTCCGCTGGGTGGCCGTCAGCGAGCTCGCCGACCCCACCCCGTTCCTGGAGGGCGGCGAGCTGCTGCTGACGACCGGGATGCGGCTGGCGGAGCCGGACTCCTATGTCCGGCGGCTGGCCGGACGCGGGGTCGCCGGGCTCGGTTTCGGGGTCGGGGTGGGGCACGACGCCGTCCCGGACGCCCTGGTCGAGGCCGCTCAGGAGCACGGGCTGCCGCTGCTGGAGGTGCCCAGGCCCACCCCGTTCGTCGCGATCGGCAAGGCCGTGTCGCGGATGCTCGCCGCCGAGCAGTACGAGGACGTCACCCGGGCGTTCCAGGCGCAGCGGGAGCTGACCAGGGCGGCGCTGCGCGGCCCGGACGCCGTCGTGGCGCGGCTGGCCAGGGAGCTGCGCGGCTGGGTGCTGCTGCTCGATCCGGTGGGGGAGGTGCGCTGCGCGTCGCCCGC
>NZ_BAAGZI010000490.1:0-3800 GCF_054778695.1 Actinocorallia lasiicapitis | reverse complement strand
CGGCGCGGCGGTGGGCGGCGAGCGCATCGAGGTAGGCGTTGGCGGCGGCGTAGTTGGCCTGGCCCGGCGCGACGATCACCCTGGCGGCGGAGGAGAACATGACGAACGCCGAAAGGTCCATGTCCAGGGTCAGTTCGTGCAGGTTCCAGGCGGCGTCGGTCTTCGGGCGCATGACCGCGTCGAGCCGCTCCGGAGTCAGCGACGAGATGACTCCGTCGTCCAGGACGCCCGCGATGTGCAGGACCGCGCCCAGACGCCGTCCGGCGAGGAGTGCGGCGACGGCGTCTCGGTCGGCGACGTCACACGCCGCCACCTCGACCTGCGCGCCCAGCCCCGTCAGCTCGGCCGCGAGCTCGGCGGCCCCGGGGGTGGCGAGACCGCGACGCCCGGTCAGCAGCAGCTCGCGCACCCCGTGGACGGTGACGAGATGCCGGGCCAGCAGACCGCCCAGCGCGCCGAGCGCACCGGTGATCAGGACGGGCCCTGTGAAGGCCGGGACGGGTGCGTCCGGGTCGATCCGGACACGGCTCAGCCGGGGCGCGTGGAGGAGCCCGTCACGGATCGCGAGCTGCGGTTCGCCACTGGCGAGGGCGGCGGGGACGGCCGCCAGCTCGGCCGGATCCTCGACGTCGATGAGGACGACCCGGCCCGGCTCCTCCATCTGGACGCTGCGGACCAGTCCCGCGACGGCCGCGCCCGCCAGATCGGTCACGTCCGCGGGGCTGTCGCCGGAGGGCAGGCCGACCGCACCGGACGTCACGACCGCGAGGGGCGAACCGGCGTAACGCTCGTCGGCCAGCCAGTTCTGCACGACCTCCATCACCCGCTGGACCGACGCGCGCGCCTCGGACCCCGTCACCACGGCGGGCACGCTGAGCACGACGGCGGCGGGCACGTCGGCCTCCGCCGTGAGCTCCGCCCACCTGATCGGGGACGGCACGGCGCTCTCCGGAGCCGCGACGGCCACCCATCTGACCTGGTAAAGGGACTCATGCCGGGACGCGCGTGAGACCAGCTCGCGCGTCTGGGCGACAGGCCGCACGGTCAGGGACTCGGCCGACAGGACGGGCTCGCCCGAGGAGTCGGCGACGGCCAGTTCCAGCAGTCCGTCGCGGTCCGGCCGGAGCCGGAGGCGCAACGCGGTGGCGCCCGCCGCGTGTAGTTCCACCCCCGACCAGGCAGCCGGTACGGCGGCGGATCCGGTGCCGGTCAACGCGACGGCCTGGACGGCGGCGTCCAGGAGCGCCGGATGCAGCCCGAAGGAGCCGGGTGCGGTGCCGTCGGGCAGGGCGGCCTCGGCGAACACCTCCGTCCCGGACCGCCACGCGGCCCGCAGCACCTGGAACAGGGGTCCGTGGTGGAGGCCGTCCTCGGCGGAGCGCTCGTACAGCCCGGTCAGGTCGGCGGGGTCCGCGCCGGGCGGCGGCCAGGCGGTGAGGCCGGTCCCGCCGCTCCTGTGCCGGACGGCGGCCAGGGTGCCGGTCGCGTGCCGGATCCACGGCAGGTCGGGGGCGTCCTCGCCGCGGGAGTGGATGTCGACGGTGCGGCGGCCCGCCGGGTCGGGCGCCCCGACGAGCACCTGGAGGACGACGCCGCCGCGTTCGGGCAGCGGGAGGGGCGCTTCCAGCGTCAGATCGTCGACGCGGGACAGGCCGATCTCGTCACCGGCGCGCACCGCCAGCTCGACGAAGGCCGCGCCCGGGAAGACCGGTGTGCCGTCGATGGCGTGGTCGGTGATCCAGGGGTGGGTTCCGGCGGTGACGCGGCCGGTGAGGATCAGTTCACCGGAGGCCGCCATCGTGACGGCCGCGCCGAGCAGCGGATGATCGGGAGCGTGCAGGCCGACGGAGGTCAGATCGCCGCCGCCGGAGCCCGACGGCAGCCAGTAGGTCTGCCGTTCGAAAGCGTAGGTCGGCAGGTCGACCCGGTGGCCGGCCCGTCCGGCGAAGAACGGTTCCCACGCGACCGGCGCCCCGTTCACCTGCAGTCCCGCGACGGCCGTCAGCAGCGACCGCGCCTCGGGCCGGTCCTTGCGGGACGCCGCCACCAGCACGGCCTTCTCCGACTCCACCGACTGGGCGGCCATCGCGGTGAGCACACCGTCGGGGCCGATCTCCAGGAACCGGGTCACCCCGGCCGCCTCCAACGCCCGCACCCCGTCTGCGAACCGGACCGCCTCACGAACGTGCCGCACCCAGTGGTCGGCGGAGGCCAGGTGCTCAGCGGAGACCGCCTCCCCCGTCAACGTCGACACCAGACGGATCGCCGCCCGGCCGTGGGAGAGCCCCTGCGCGACCTGCCGGAACTCCGCCAGCATCGGATCCATCAGCGGCGAATGGAACGCGTGCGACACCCGCAACCGGGACGTCTTCCGGCCCTGCGCGGCGAAAACGTCAACGATCTCCGCGACCGCAGCCTCGTCGCCCGAGACCACCACCGAACGTGGCCCGTTCACCGCCGCGATCCCCGCCCTGCCCGTGAGCAGCGGCAGCACCTCGTCCTCGGTCGCCTCGATCGCGGCCATCGCTCCGCCCTCGGGGAGCGCCTGCATCAGCCGACCACGAGCGGCCACCAGACGGGCGGCGTCCCGCAGCGACAGCAGGCCCGCCACATGCGCGGCCCCGATCTCCCCGATCGAATGGCCCGCCACGAAGTCGGGACGAACCCCCCACGACTCCAACAGCCGGAACAGCGCCACCTCGAACGCGAACAGCCCAGCCTGCGTGTAAACGGTCTGGTTCAGCGCCTCCGCATCCCCCCAGATCACCTCACGCAGCGGGCGACCCACCAAACCGACGCCAGCCTCGACCACCCGACCCGGCAGACCTCCCGCACCGGCATCGACCGACCGGTCAGGGAGGCCCTCTTCACCGTGGACGGCCTCGCCTAGAGGTAGACCGAGGTGGGTGTCCAGCTCAGCGCAGACCGTGTCGAAAACCTCAGCGAAGACCGGGAACGCGTCGTACAGGTCGCGGCCCATGCCCAGGCGCTGGCTGCCCTGGCCGGAGAACAGGAACGCGAGACGGCCCGCGCTCGCCTTGCCCGACAGGGCGGACGCCGACCGGCCGCCCGCGGCGAGCACGGTGAGGCCGTCCAGGAGTTCCGCCCGGTCCTCGCCCACGACGATCGCCCGGTGCTCCAGCACCGCCCGTCCCGCCGCCAGGGAGAAACCCACCGCGGCCGGGTCGAGCTCGGGGCGCTCCGCGACGTACGCGTGTAGCCTGCGGGCCTGCTCCGCCAGCGCTTCGGGGGTCTTCCCCGACACCGGCCACGGCATCGCCCCGGCGGGAGCCGTCGCGGGCTCGCGCACCGGTTCGGCCGGCGGCTGTTCGATGATCACGTGCGCGTTGGTGCCGCTGATCCCGAACGACGACACTCCCGCCCGGCGCGGACGGCCGGTCTCCGGCCACTCCCGCGCCTCGGTCAGCAGCCGGACGTTCCCCGCCGACCAGTCCACCTGCGGCGTCGGCTCGTCGACGTGCAGGGTCTTCGGCAGCAGGCCGTGGCGCATCGCCTCGACCATCTTGATGATCCCCGCGACCCCCGCCGCCGCCTGGGTGTGGCCCAGGTTCGACTTGATCGAACCCAGCCAGAGCGGGGAGTCGTCGGCGCGGTCCTGTCCGTAGGTCGCCAGCAGGGCCTGCGCCTCGATCGGGTCGCCCAGTGTGGTGCCCGTGCCGTGCGCCTCGACCGCGTCCACGTCGGCGACGGTGAGCCCGCCGTTCGCCAGGGCCGCGCGGATCACCCGCCGCTGGGACGGGCCGTTCGGCGCCGTCAGGCCGTTGGACGCGCCGTCCTGG
>NZ_BAAGZI010000489.1:0-3810 GCF_054778695.1 Actinocorallia lasiicapitis | reverse complement strand
CGCGGCCGCCGCTCCCGCGCCCGCCGCACCGCCCGCGCCCTTGGCGGCCGCGCCCTTGGTCGAGTCGATCCGGTCGGTGCCGGTCAGATGCGGCCGGTCCGGTCTGCCCGCTCCCGAATGTTCGTTAGCCACGATGTCGCTCCTTCAGCAGTGAGATCGTTCAGCGTGAGATCGCCACCAAAGGCCACGCTAATTGCCCGATTCCCAGGTATAAAGAGAACAGCCCCTGAGATGTCCAATTCTTGGCGAATTAATAGAACATGGCCGTGACCAATGTTTTTGCCCTTCAGGGGGATTGGCTGACGGGCCGGCCGGAACGGGGGCTGGCCTCCCGACGGGGCGCGGTTTACGATGACGGGGGCCGCCGACACGCACGAGGGGGGCTCTTGGGATGCGGTACGCGGAGCTGTACCGGCGTCTGCGGACCGGACAGGGCGTCACGGCGTGGGCAGCGGAAGTCCTGCGCTCGGCCGCCACGGGCGGACTGGGCGGAGTCCGGCATCCCCTCGGTTTCCTCTGCCTGCCGGTCGAGCGGAGCGGGCCGCGGGGGGTGTGCGTGCACATCTGGTCGCCCGAACTGCCGCCCGCCCAGGCCGAGACGTCCGGCTGGCACTGCCATAGCTGGGAGCTGACCAGCTTCGTGCTCTACGGCGGGCTCCGCAACGAACTGGCCGCCGTCTCCCCCGGCGCCGACTACCGGATCTTCGAGGTCGACAGCGGCGCCGGTGCCGACGAGCTGCGCGCCACCCCGGAGACCGTCGCCGTCATCCCGGTCGAAGGCGCCACCGTGACGGGCGGCGAGACCTACACGCTCGCCGCGGGGATCTACCACCGCTCGCTCCCGGCGGGCGAGACCGCGACCGTCGCCCTGGGCTCCGACGACGCCCGCGCCCGCGATCTGTCCCTCGGCCCGCTCGGCCTCGGCAGCCACCGGTTCGTCCGCGATCCCAGCCCCGCCGCCGAGACCGCCGGGATCGCGCTCCGGGCCGCCGAACTCCTCGACGCCGAGACCGCCGGAAAGATCCGTACGCCGAAAGCAGACCTTTAGGACACGTGCACTCTTACGTCACTCCGGTGGCCTACGGTGAGTCACGCGCGCCTTGAACTGTTCTTCACCAACGGAGGAACCCCCCTCATGCACCGGCTCCGAGCCGCGCTCGGCACGACCCTGGCCGTCCTCGCCCTCGCGACCCCCGCGACGGCCGACCCAGCGAAGGTCGCCCCCGCTCCCGCCCTCGCCTGGGAGCGGGTGCTCGACATCGCGCACCGCGGCGCGTCGGCCGACGCCCCGGAGAACACGCTCGCCGCGTTCGAGCTGGCGGGGCGGATGGGCGCCGACGTCAACGAACTGGACGTCCAGGAGACCAAGGACCACCGGCTCGTGATCGTGCACGACACGACGCTCAAACGCACCACCAACGTGGAGAAGGTCTTCCCGAAGCTCAAGCCGTGGCGGGTCAAGGACCTGACGCTCAAGCAGATCAAACGGCTCGACGCCGGCTCCTGGTTCGGGCGGAGGTTCAAGGGCGAGCGGGTGCCGACCCTGACCGAGGCGCTCCGCACCAACCGCGCCGCGGGCACCGGGGTCCTGCTGGAGCTCAAGCGCGCCGACCTCTACCCCGGCATCGTCGACCGGGTGATCACCACGGTCAAGGCCGACCCGTACTGGCGGAACACCGACCGTCTGATCGTGCAGAGCTTCTCGTGGCGGTTCCTCAAGCCCGTCCACCAGAAGCTACCCTCGGCGGGCACGGCGGCGCTCGGCCGTCCCGACCAGCCGCAGATGTTCGGTCTGCGCTGGTTCACCGACGTCGTCCACCCGCAGTACCACTCGATCACCCCGGACTACGTGCGCGACGCCCGCGCCCAGTGGCTCGACGTGTTCGCCTACACGGTCAACGACGAGACCCAGATGCGGCGGCTCGTCGAGATGGGCGTCGACGGGATCACCACCAACCGGCCGGACGTGCTGCGCAGGGTCCTGGAGGGTTAGCGACGGGCCGTGAGGTCCGCCCAGAGCGCGTCGATCTGCTCCTGGAGGGCGTCGAGGCCACCGGAATTGTCAAGGAGATGATCCGCGATGGCCCGGCGCTCCTCACGGGTCGCCTGGGCGGCGATCCTGGCCTTGGCGTCGGCCTCGGTCATACCGCGCTGGTTCAGGAGCCGGTCGAGCTGGGTCTCGACGGGGGCGTCGACCACCACGACCAGGTCGTAGAGCGGCTTCAGCCCGTTCTCGGCCAGCAGCGGCACGTCGTAGACGATGATCGAGCCGGCCGGGGCGGCGTCGACCTGACGCTGGCCGAGCGCGCCGATCAGCGGATGGGTGATCGCGTTCAGGGCGGCCAGCCGGTCGGGGTCGGCGAAGACGATCGAGCCGAGCTTGGGCCGGTCGAGGGACCCGTCGGCCTGGAGCACCCCGGGCCCGAACTCCGCGACGATCGCGGCGAGCCCCTCCGTGCCGGGCGCGACGACGGCCCGCGCGTTGGCGTCGGAGTCGACGAGCACCGCGCCCTTGGCGACGAGCCGCCGCGAGACCTCGCTCTTGCCCGATCCGATCCCGCCGGTAAGACCCACCTTCAGCATGGCCGAATGCTATTCCAGTTCCTTGCGCAGGTGCACATGGACGAGATGGTCGTTGATCCGCTCACGCCGGAACTCGGCGAACCCGAGCCGCTTGTACAGCCGCAGATTGCCGATCGACTGGTGGCCGGTGAACAGCACCAGGGCGTCGGTGCGCTCGGCGACCTCCGCCTCGATCGCCTTCAGCAGCGCGGTGCCGATGCCCGCGCCCTGCCGGTCGGGGGCGACGACCAGCCGTCCGATCAGGCAGGTCCGCTCGCTGAAGGTGGCGCGGACCGCTCCGGTGATCCGGCCGCCCTCGGTTTGCTTCAGCACGAGGGAGTCCCCCGCGATCACCGCGACGGCCTGGTCGAGGGTCTCGACCAGCGGCGGCAGGAACGGATCGCCGTAGAGCTGCGCTTCGGCCACATAGGCGGCTCGCTGGAGGGTCAGGATCTCGCCCGCGTCGCCGGTGGACGCCCGCCCGATCACCGGGCGGCCTTGACCGTGACGGCCATCAGGAACGGGGTGCGGGCCAGATCGGAGAAGAGCAGGTCGTCGGTGCCGAACAGGCCGTCGGTGCGGTCCGCGTCGGCCGTCCCCGCGACGCGGCGCAGGCCGGTGCCGTCGGTGAGGGTCGACAGCTCGTCGCTGCCGGGCTCGGCCGCCAGCTCGCCGGCGACCACCGTGTGCGGTGCGCCGCTCCAGTACTTGACCAGGGCGGCACCTTCGGCCGCACGGGTGGGGGCCTCGTCCGCGCCGCCGGCGAACCTGGTCGTCCAGACGTCGACGGGGCCGTTCTTCACGGCGATCCGCACCCAGGTGAAACCGCGGACCTGGTCGCCGGTCCGCACCCGCGAGGTCCCGGACGCCTCGACCGGGCGGGACGAAAGGATCGCGTTGCCGTACTGGGCGTCGGTCGCGGGACCCCAGACGAGGTTCATCTTCAGCCGCCGCGACAGCCACACCCCGAGGTCGGCGCCGCCGGAGCTGGTCGCGCCCCGGCCGACCTCCTGCAGCAGCACCACGTCGGGACGCTGCGCCTCGACGAGCCGCGCGTAGAACTCGGGGTCGAGGCTCTGCCCGCCCATCGCCTGGTTCATGTTCAGTGTGACGATCCGCAACTCCGGACCGGTGGGCGCGGCATGGCTCGCGGGCCCGGTGAGGACGAACACGACCGTCCCGGCCAGCAGGGCGAGGCTGCCGCCGACCGCGGCCAGCGCGCGCTGCGGGGCCCTGGCCGGCAGCGGG